>NZ_JBMPPN010000007.1:0-180835 GCF_049340165.1 Undibacterium sp. Xuan67W | reverse complement strand
CACGCTTAACTACCCGCTTCTAACTCTTCACTTCTAAAACCTGTATCAACTACTTCACTTTCTTTTCTCCCCCCGCCTCTCGACGGGAGCCGAACTATAGCAAATACCACACACCATTGCAAGGACTTTTGACCAATATTTTATAAATCGTTTTATTTAATGACAAAACGTATCTATGAAAGTGAACGAATCTTCCGAGCACAGAACAACAGACAGATATAAGCGTGTGATAAAACACTTGATGCCAATATTAATGAATAATGTTTAAAGAATTTTTAATGAACACTAAGTTAAATATGAATCCAGAAAATCGTAAATTTTTATCTGAGACGATGCTGCATAAGCGTGGCATCCGAATCAATCTGCAACTGCCGCTGATTGAATCCGGTGAAGAAGTCACCTTGCGTGATACAACATCTATTTTTGAAAGGCTGATTGCCTTATGGGCAGTAAGTAGTGCCGCGCAATCTGGGGAAGCGAGCTACTTCCGCGAGTATCTTGCCGTCCACCAGATGACCGGCTATTTATCAGACAAAGAGAAAAGCTTTTTACTATCTGATCGGTGCGCTGAAGACGAACGCGCTTACTTCTCTATACAAAAAGAACGCTTATTTTTCCTGGCATGGTGCGCTGGCATCCAGCCGAATATTGAACTTAGTTTACAAGTATCCAGTGTGGATAAGTTATTACGTTATTTCCCACAAGGAATGGAGAGCCCCGACGTTTTACAACAGGCAATAAACATGCGCTCTAAATCGAAAATCCTAGATTGGGCAGATCTGCTATACCGTGTTCATTGGGCAGTGAGGCATGCCAATTTGATTGGAAAGACGACCGTCGGCAATATTCGTTGTGACATCATTCCCGAATGGCATCACGCTGTAAATTGGATTACCTGTTATAACGAAGAAGATAACTGGGATATGGTCGAAACCGACACTTAAAATAAAACAGATATAACAAGTATGAATAAAGAAGCATTAGAAGCTATCGTAGCCCGCCAAAAACCCGGCGCCAAATTTGTCGTCTCAGCAGAGATGTTAGGAATGAATGTGGTCGATTTTGACCTGCAAGCCAAACGCTGGGCAGAGGAAAATGGTCCCGGCTTCACTACAACAGGCGTCCCGTTCCGCAAAGTAATTGATGGTCAGTTTTTAATTCAAAGACTGACCTTACTGAAAAATACTTAAGATATGTTTGAAATGCACTCGTCAGATGCATCATCGCATCTGACCTTAGTAGGTTAGCTAAATTAGATGTATTAGACACGCACTGCCGGCGCACTATCAATATCCACCAAAGAGTCGCGACCTTTATCCGTAATCGCAAAGCCGCCCTCAGGCGACTCAGCGATGTGGCCTTTTTTACTCAAAAAGGTCGCCACATCCTTCGCCAGTGTCGTGTTTGTATCTTGAGATACCAATCGTAAACCTTCTATGCATCGTTTAACGAACAGTGTCTGCAAGCCTTTTTCTGTCATTTCGAAAGTGCCATCTTTATGATGTTTGATAAATTTCAAACCATTCAAGCGCTTAGAATTTCTTCCTATACAGGCATTTGGCGTATCACCCTTGCGTAATTTGCTAATCAGCTCTAGCGCGTTAAATTCATCGATGGTCAAATTGTCGTTCATACTTTTCCTTATTTATTTTTAATCTTGCAAAAGTGGCGCAATAGGTAATTTGCCCGACCTCGCAAGTAAGATTACTGGTTACTTCTATGCTCTTCTAGTCGAGCGAAGTATATTTTTTCGCGCTACCGTAGGCCAAGCCCACTGGATAGCGTTTCTCATTGACACGGATTTTTTCTTCTGCGGCCGCAATCAGATCGATTCCATTTTGTTCGGCGATTAGCAGCAAATAATGCAATACATCGGCACACTCACCAGCCAGATCACGCTGAAACCCGGGATCGGCTTGCAATGCGATCACTTCCTGATCCGTTTTCCACTGCATCAACTCCAGCAGTTCGCCAGTTTCAAGATGCAAAGAAATAATCAGATTTTTTAAGCTATGAAACTGTTTCCAGTCACGCTTATCTCTGAATTCCACCAATAGTTGACTCAATGATTTCAAGTCAGGCATGTTTTATACAAAAAATGAGAAAGAATGCCGCATTGTAATCGATAGACCGCCGCTTACTGGCAATCAGGGCCTTCATGGTTCTTAGAAATCAATCGATACTATCAATGGAGACATCTTGGCTGACCTCCATACAATTTGACTCAGCGCCGGATTGAATCCAGTATTTCGTGGTTTTTATCAACTTTGCTCTGTTTATTTTCATTCACATTCATTAATTTGAAAAAAATTGATTAGAATTTGCGGCGTCGGGCGAACTCGCAACAACAATGGAGGTCTATCTGATGCAAGACTGAAGGCGGCGCTTTGCATTAAGCCCGTGCTGCCAAGCGATATTGCCAGTGATTTATTTAGTTAAAACAACAAGCCTTACCTCACTACCAGGGAGATTTTTAGTGAAAGCACAAGTTCTCAGCGCTATCGCGCTCATGTTTGCCGGCGCTACCAGCGCCTACGCAGTTGAACCCGTCAATACGGCTGCATCCGCATCAGCTGTTCTATTAGCTGGCATTGACACCAAACACAACGACAAAACTGTACGCGCGCAAGACGATTTTTATCGCCATGTGAACGGCACCTGGCTAACTAAAGCAGAAATCCCTGGCGACAAATCGTCTATCGGCGCCTTCATGGACTTGCGTGAAGCCGTAGTGCCGCGCCTGCACACCATTATTGAAGGTCTGAACAAACAAAAACCGCAAGCCGGTTCAGAAGCGCAAAAAATCAGCGATCTGTACGCCACTTTCATGGACACAAAACGCATCGAGTCTCTGGGCTTGAAGCCACTCGATGCCGATTTTGCCAAAGTCGCCGCCCTGTCTGACAAAAAACAGATTCCAGCTTTCATTGCCTGGCTAAATAAAGTCAGCGTCAATGCACCGCTTGATATCTCTGTTCATCAAGATAATAAAGACTCCACCAAATACGTACTGGACGTTGGCCAGTCAGGTCTCGGCTTGCCAGACCGCGATTATTATCTGAACGATAGCGATGCCAAGCTCAAGGACGCTCGTGCTAAATATCTGAAACATATTGAGACAATGCTCGCTCTGGCAGGTGACAAAGCTGCCGCAAAAACGGCTGCCGACATCCTCTCGCTCGAAACAGAACTGGCAAAAATCCAGTGGAGTAAAGTGGAATTGCGCGATCCGATCAAGGCTTATAACAAAATTGAACTCAACAAACTAGATACATTAACGCCTGGCTACGACTGGACCGGTTACCTCACAGCACTGGGCGTGCAAAGCAAAATCAATTATTTGATCATCAGCCAGCCAAGTTATCTGACAGGCTTTAATACCGTTATTGCCAATACCCCGCTTGATACCTGGAAGGCGTATTTCAAATGGCAGTTACTAAGCTCTGCGGCAAGCCAATTGCCGAAAGCATTTGCCGACGAAAACTTTGCATTTAAGAGCACAACGCTGATGGGCGTTCCTAAGCAAGAAGAACGCTGGAAACGTGGTGTGCGTCTGGCGGATGCCGGTCTGGGTGAAAGTCTGGGCAAGCTGTATGTAGAAAAATATTTCCCCGCTGGGCATAAAGTCAAGATGGAAAAACTGGTCAGCAATTTGCTACTGGCGTACAAGCAAAGTATTGACACGCTGGACTGGATGAGTCCAGAAACAAAGAAAGAAGCCCAGGCAAAATTGGCGACTTTCATGCCTAAAATCGGCTATCCAAACAAATGGCGCGACTACTCAGCACTACAAATTGTCAAGGGTGATGCTGTCGCCAATTTACGCAATACGCGCTCATTTGCCTCTCAGGTTGAGTTAAATAAACTGGGGCAACCAATTGACCGCGAAGAATGGGGCATGACACCACAAACCGTCAACGCCTACTACAACCCGGAGATGAACGAAATTGTCTTCCCGGCAGCGATCTTGCAACCGCCATTCTTTGATGCGAAAGCCGATGATGCAGTGAACTATGGCGGCATCGGTGCTGTGATTGGTCATGAAATCAGCCATGGTTTCGATGATCAAGGTGCGCAATACGACGGCTTAGGCAATTTGCGTGACTGGTGGACCAAGGAAGACCACGAGAAGTTCGCAGCTAAAACAGCGACACTGGTCAAGCAATACAGCACTTTCAGTCCGCTTCCTGGTTACTTCGTGAACGGCGAACTGACTCTTGGCGAAAACATCGCGGATAACTCTGGTCTCGCCATTGCGTACAAAGCCTACAAATTATCACTTGGTGGCAAGCCTGCACCAGTAATCGCAGGATTGACAGGCGACCAACGCTTTTTCATGGGATTCGCTCAGGTATGGCGCGGAAAAATGCGCGAAGCCTCAATGATCGTTCGCCTGAAAACTGATCCGCACTCTCCTGGCGAAATCCGTGCTAACGGCACATTGCGCAACATGGCCGAATACTACAAAGCCTACAACCTGAAAGAAGGCGACAAGATGTATTTGCCGCCTGCTGAACGCGTATCCATCTGGTAATCAGGCATCAGCTTAGCCGCATCAATAAAAAGGGCGCTTCAGTTTATATTACTGAAGCGCCCTTTTTCATTCACTTACAGATACTCCCCTAATTTCCTTTTAAAACCATCTTATTCCCGCATATCTGCATTGTGGTTTAAAAAAATACTCTAGTGGAGTATGGTAGCAATTCATATAAACGACTTACTTGTTTTGTGATTTTACGATGGCAAGATTTTTAAAAAAATCCTGCACAACCGTGAGCTCTCTAGTGCGGGTAAACGCCGGCAGGCTTTGCCATATCCGTTTGCCGTAAGGCTTAGAAATCAGGCGGGGGTCGCACAGCATCAATACGCCTTTATCCAATTCATCACGAATCAAGCGCCCTGCTCCCTGCTTCAGATTGATGATCGCCTCCGGCAACTGATGATGGACAAATCCGTTCAAGCCTTTTTTTTCCATGGCTTCGATACGGGCTGCGAGTACCGGGTCATCGGGCGGCGAGAACGGCAACTTATCAATCACCACCAGCGACAACGCGTCACCGCGTACGTCCACTCCCTCCCAAAAACTCTGGCTGCCAATCAACACCCCGTTACCGGCGGCACGAAAACGATCAAGCAATTCCGTGCGCCCTGCATCTCCCTGCACAAACAAGGGGAAATCCAGATGACGTTTTTCAAATTCGTCTCTAAGCCGCTCTGCGCAATGCTTGACCGCTTTGATCGTCGTGCACAGCATAAAGGTGCGCCCGCCTGCCGCCTCAATCACTGGCAATGCCGCATCTACGACGGCGTCGGTGTATTCACGAGAATTAGGCTGCGGCATTCCCTCTGGCACATACAAGATGCCCTGCTCCGCATAATTAAACGGGCTAGGCCAGGTTCTGGCGGGCTCGTTCCACAAACCCATCTGCGACACAAAATGCGCGAAATCATTCTTCACCGCCATCGTAGCCGACGTAAAAATCCAGGTACGCGGGACACCCTCACGCTGCTTATTAAAAATTGGCGCAATCGACAGCGGAGTTCGGTGCAACTGCAAGGAGGTTGAAAATGCCTCGACCCACAGCACGTAATCGGCTTTGGGCACGGCAACCGCCTTGGGATTCGCCTCTGGCTCTTTCCAGTCATCGATTTTGGTTTGCAGATCAATCGCTCTGACACGGCATTGCTCAATGGTTTCAGCCCTCTCAGCCTGCTTTTCCAATACCGCAATCAGATCGTCCATCGTGTCTTTGAGTTTATCAAGTGAAGGAAAAAACTCGCTCGATGGCGCGATTTGCGACAAGGACAGACGGACAACGTCCTGCGGAAATGCCAGACGTAAATCACGCGCGGCACGCTCGACAGGTGCTACAAGCTTTGCCCATTCGGCACCGTCGCGGGCATGCGACAACCCCTCCGCCAGCACGTCACGGCACAGTTCCAATATTTGAGAAGTTGAAATCGTCTCCCCAAAGAACAAGGTAGCAGTGTCCGGCAATTGATGCGCCTCATCAAAAATCACGGTATTCGCCGAAGGCAGCAGTTCGGCAATGCCAGTATCTTTCAAAGCCACGTCAGCAAAAAATAAATGATGATTGACCACCACCACATCAGCTTGCTGCGCCTCTTTGCGCGCCTTCATCACAAAGCAATCCTGATAATACTGACATTCAGATCCCATGCAGGTATCTTTAGTAGACGTCACCAGATTCCAAACCGAGGCCGTTTCTGGCACACGTGCCAGCTCCGCTTTATCGCCGCTGCTGGTGGTCTTCATGAAACGGGAAATATCGCGCAAATATCCGACGTCTTCACGAGAGGTCAGGCGGCCATTTTGTAAAGTACGCTCTAGGTGAAAATGGCAGAGATAGTTCGCCCGCCCTTTCAGCAAGGCAACCGAGACTGGCGCTTTCAAGACTTTTTTGATTGTTGGAATATCGCGCAAGAACAATTGATCCTGCAAGTTCTTGGTACCGGTAGAGATGATAACCTTCCCACCCCATAGCAAAGCAGGCGTCAGATAGGCATAGGTTTTACCTGTGCCGGTACCAGCTTCTGCCAGCAGGGTTTTTTGGCCAGAAATCGCATCAGCAATCGCTTTTGCCATCTCGGTCTGCGCCTGACGAGGGCGATATCCATTAATTGAAGCGCTTAGCGCACCGGTCAAACCAAAAATATGGTCAACTTCGTCATCATGAGTGCCCTTGGCACCCGGTACTAGTGTGGATTCTGTCAAAATAAATGGATCAGTCAGCAAAGTGTAACAAAATAAAACAGATCAACAGCTTACGCCGGCACATCTGGCATCATTTGCATTTTGAGTAGAGTAATATGGTCTTTTAATTGCAATTTGCGCTTTTTAAGGCGACGTAGCTGCAATTCATCATGATTTTGGTCTCTCACCAGAGTTTCAATCACGATATCAAGATCGCGATGTTCGACTTCCAACTCGATAATGCGTTGTTGTATTTGTTCCGGATGGCTCATAGTCGTCTGGTTGCGAGTAAAATGAAGTTTAATTTGAACAACAGTTTTTGATTGGGACCTTTTAAAGGATACCCGCTAGTTTAATCTACCAAGACGTATGAGCCAATATAAGATCGAAGCTGGCACCGGACAACACATCGGTGACAGGAAAGAACAACAAGACAGGGCTGCCCTGTTTGCGGCTCCGCACGCCCCTGGCTATATGATGGCCATAGTGGCCGATGGCATGGGCGGCAAGAGCGGTGGCGCACTGGCGGCGGAACAGGTCGTGCGGACTGCAAAATTATTATTTGATGATTTCTATCCGACCAGCAATGTAAACAAATTGCTGGAACATATCGTCAACGAAGCACATACCGTCATCAAGCTCAGCGGCGTCTCCGCTGAAAAAGAACCACACAGCACCTTTGTCGCCTTGGTAATCACGCCAAATAAAGAAGCGATCTGGGCATATGCAGGTGACTCTCGGCTATATCGTTTCAGCGGACCAAATTTCGCCGAACGCACAAAAGACCATTCATATGTAGAACGCCTGGTGGACGAGGGCAAAATTACTGCAGAAGAAGCCAAGACTCACAGGATGTCGAATATTCTGGTGAATGTGCTCGGCTCCAGCACAACACCGCCTTATATCACCTACGGACAACGCAGCGAATTAAAGGTCGGCGATTCGTTTTTGATCTGCTCTGACGGACTCTGGCATTATTTTACCGATGCAGAATTATCCGCCGCCGTTGCCGCAAACTCTCCGCGTCAAGCATCTGAGTTACTTATCAGAAAAGCCCGGGAGCGTGCCGAGGGGCATGGCGACAATTGCACCTTCGCGATTGTTAAACTGGTTGAGCCACCGGAAGAAGTAAAAAATTACGTCGTGCAAAAAATGCGCAGAGCGGTATAAGCACCAGCTTGAGCGACGTATAGATTTAGCGCTGCAGCACAGTAGCTCAGCATGACTTAAGGTGCCGTGCTTAAGCAATTACATAAAAACGGCGTCCTGATGATGAAGGACGCCGTTTTGTATTCCTCATAACCGCATGCTGTACCACAGTTATTTTTTTGAGCGTTCTGCAAGCAATAGTTGATTCGCCTTGCGATCCGCGTTGATCTGCTGCATCGCTGGGCGCTCTGACATCATTTTCACGTAATCACGTGCAGGCAAATCCGCCAAAAAATCACGATCATAAATCGCCTTCATCGCCATTGATACCAAAGGAAAATGTACTACCGCGACGCAGTCAGCCATCGTAAATTCGCTACCTGCAACGAACGGGGCAAATTTAAGCATCGGTGTCAGCGCTTTAATATTTCTCGTGAGTTGCTTCTCGACCCGCATCTTTACTTCGTCGCTGACTTTGCCACCAAAAAAAGCCTCTGCATACAGCTCTCGTGCCACCAGCTCCAGATGCAATTCGAGAAACACAATCAGTTCCCGTACTTTTGCCGCGGCAAAAGGATCGGCAGGCAACAAAGAATGCGCAGGATAAGCGCTTTCCAGATAATCAATAATCGCCTGAGATTCACACAAAGCACCTTGTTCAGTTTCGATAAAAGGGACTTTACCTAGCGGAGATCTGGCTAACAGATCGGGGGAACGATCAGCCCATACCAGAACTTCTTCAAATGGGATCTGTTTTTCCAGCAATGCCAGTTTTACTTTGTTGTGGTAATTACTGACGGCAAAGCCACATAATTTAAGCATCGTTTGTCTCCGGTTTTGTTATTTTGTGCGTCAGACTCATTATCTGACGAGTACACATTATTGTGAATTACAAACCTTAGCGCACAGCTCAGGTTTTTTTATGAAAATCAATCGCTTCAAAATCAATGCTATGTGGATCTGACTGGATAATGGACTCATCGACGCCAGGCTCAATATGACTGACGACATCCGGAGCATTTACCCAACCACTGCCCGCAGGACCTGCGCTGGCATTGCGTTCGAGCTCATTTGCGATGGCAATCAACAATAAAATATCGCGATACACCGGCAAATCAAATCCCATCCGAGTACCGTCACGGTCATCGACTAATAAGCTTTGCAGGAAAGGCACGATATTACCGCCATTCCACATACTACAAATACGCTCGATCAAATGCGGAAATTCTTCCAGGTGACGACTCACAATTGTAGCGTGATCCACATCAAACTCAGGAATATTGGCATTGAAAAACAAGATGAAACGATCGCGTAGGGCGTCGTATTTCACACGATTGTCGGTCGCGTGATACAGATCCAGTAAATACAACCAGGGCACGGGCGAATCCGGATGTTCGACCAGACTTTGCGGCTCCAGAATCTCAATCGCACGCTGAGGGTCATTGACCGACATCCAGAATTCAGCTTCCTGAGTGACGTCAGATATCTCCTCAACCTTGACGGAGCTACCTCTAGTGGAGAAAAAATTAAAGGTGCTGCTATTACTTTCTTCCAGCGTCGGGGTGCGCTCCCGGCCTCCTCTTGCCGGCGAATCTGCGTCCATCGCATCTATATCGGGAGAGGCTGCTTTTGACATCGTATCGCCCCCGCTAAACGACATAGGCTGACTATCTTCAAACGACTGAAAGCGTCCGCTGGTCGTCGTTGGCTCATACGATGCCTGTATGTTGTTGACGATATCTTCTATGTTTTTTCTTTCAACAGGTTTTTCAGCATGTTGTGCCCACCAGGAACTCTCGGTACGTTTGTGCATGCGATTGATATAAATCAGCAACATCACAATGACCAGCAATCCCGTCAAAATGAAGGCGGACAAACCAATCACCCAATTGCGGGAAAAACTATTTTCCTTAACTTCATCCAACGCAGCCCTGTCAATCTGGCTTTGTTTTTTGAGTTGCGCCGCTTCCATTTGCAGGCTGGATAGTTTTTGCTGGTCGGCTTTTAATTGGGTTGATTGTGTTGCAGACTGGTCGCTATCACCACGCAACAACGCTGCCAGATGTGCCTGTGCTGCGCGAAGTTCTGCCATATTACTTGCGCTCTGCGCCTCGGCTCCCATCGTCAGGCTGTCACTCATGCGCAAGCCTTGAGGCAAGACCATCGTCTCATCAGAGAGCTTTAAGACATCTTTATGTTCTTTGGAATTTTTGTTATGGCTGTTTGGCTTATCCGGGGATTTTGGCGTATTGGCTTTTTCTGAAAATGCTGTTTCTCCTGCCAATTCTGAACCGATTGCAGAAGCTTTCACTTTTTTAGAACTTTTTTTTACCCGGGTGAGCACTGGCTCGTTCTGAGCAGATGCAGAAGACGCTTGGAGTAATGACGGGGGTTGAATTACTGATGAACTTTGAGTGCCTTGTATGAGCGGCAAAGAAATAGCCTTCTCATTTGGATTAAATTGCGGCGGGTCTAACAAGAGCATGTATTCGCGATGCAATTGCACTTCGCAAGCGATATCAATCGTAACTTTGACCGCAGGCTCAGACAAACCTTGACGGGTTGTGATGTAAATCGTCTTCGCACTACCTGACTGAACCAGAACAACATTACCTGTTGCCAAAAAACTGCCCTCAGAGGTTTCAACCTTCGCCTTAATGCAAATCTGACTCACATCACTTGCGTCATTACCTAATAAGCCAATGGACGACTTCAGGGGCTGACCTAATCCTGACTGCAGACGAATTTCACCGAGCCCTAAGGCGTACACGGGCATCGCAGCAATCAACAACTGAGCTGCGATAAAAAGCAGAGTGACAACGAATCGACGGGTGCGATAAAAAATAATCAGTTCCTCAAAAAACACTTAGCAAGAATAATTTTCGCAAACCGCAAAAAAAGATACCTAATTGACTAAACTAATACTACCAATCTTACTTGCTTTATAACAAAGGCAAAAGCAATTGCCTGTAAAAAAGGCGATGAAGTACAAGGATTTCAACTTATTTATCATTTGCCACAACAATTCATTTCCAGTAAGAAATTATATTGTGCCAACTTGGGACAACCCGTCCCTGAATGCTCCTGATTTTTTATCTCAAGTCAGATTAAAACAGGCACTACTTCAGATTGTTGAACTGCAAAATTTTCTTTGCAATTCCGCGCAGTATATTCACTTCTTCAGTTTCTAGTTGAGCTCGTGAAAACATCCGTTTCAATCTCGGCATCAGCTTTTTGGGACTGGCAGGATCAAGGAAATCAATCGCGATCAACGCCTGCTCCAGATGCGCATACATGCCATCAATATCGTTGGCAGATGCCGCCTCGCCCTGAAAACCGATATCGCTTACAGGCAATTTATCGCCAAGCACTCCCAGGCGACATTCATAAGCCAGCAGTTGCACCGCCTGCGCCAGATTAAGCGAAGAGTAATCAGGATTCGCCGGAATATTGATCAAGGTATTACAGTTGACGACGATGTCATTCGGTAGGCCAAATCGCTCGTTGCCAAAGACCAGAGCGATGGGCGCATTGCTGGACGAACCACCAGTTTGCGCCGCACGGAGCGCAAGCTCGCGTGGCGTGCAGACCGGCGGCGAATATTCCCGCAATCTTGCACTGACTGCCGCGACTAATTGGCAGCCATCAAGGGCGGCATCAACAGAATCGACAATTCTGGCCGACTCAAGCACATCCAGTGCCCCGCTGGCAAAAGCGATCGCATCAGGATTACTTAGTGCATCAGGAAAGCGAGGATTCACCAGTATCAGCTCGGAGAACCCCATCGTTTTCATCGCTCTGGCAACGGCACCAATATTGCCAGGATGACTAGTTTCTACCAAAACGAAGCGCAGGCGTTTGAAAAGAGATGTGTCAGTTTGGGTCAAGTTCATTTAAAATAGCGCAATTACGCGTTTATCCAAGGCATGTTAATCGTGCCGCGATGTGACGCGACGCTCTTTAATTCATTTTTGTGTGGCATCTTTTTTGCAGATATCGGGTTCGATGTTTGCACCGATAATGCCGCCATTTTAACGGAAACCCTTATGCACCCAATGCTCAATACGGCTATCAAGGCCGCTCGTCGTGGCGCGACTATCATTAACCGCGCATCTTTTGACCTCGACCGGGTCCAGGTCACGGAAAAACAATACAATGATTTTGTGACTGAAGTCGACCGCGCTGCCGAAGCAGCGATCATTGAGGTGCTGACAACTGCCTATCCAGATCACGCGATTCTGGCAGAAGAGTCAGGGGCTTCCGCCAATCTTCACGACGACAACGACAATGTCTGGATCATCGATCCACTTGACGGCACGACTAATTTTATCCACGGTTTCCCACAATACTGCGTATCCATCGCGCTACAACAGCGTGGCGTGATTACGCAAGCCGTAGTCTACGATCCTACCCGTAATGAAATGTTCACCGCCAGCAAAGGCGCTGGTGCTTTCCTGAACGACAAACGTATCCGCGTTACCCGTTGCGACAAAATCGCTGATGCACTGATCGGCACGGGCTTCCCTGCACGCGACTTATCCGGTCTGGATGAATACATGGAAATGTTCAAAATCATGACGACCAAATGTCAGGGCTTGAGAAGACCGGGTGCTGCCGCTCTGGATCTCGCCTATGTCGCAATGGGTCGCCTCGACGGCTTCTTTGAAAAAGGTCTGGCACCTTGGGATATCGCAGCAGGTTCATTACTGATCACCGAGGCTGGCGGTATCGTCGGTAATTTTTCCGGCGATGGCAACTACCTGCACAAAGGTGACGTTCTGGCTGGCACACCAAAAGTATTTGTCCAAATGGTCGGTGCGCTACAAGCCTTTGCCGGCAAATAAATCTGCAATCAGTCCATCTTGATTGCAAAAGAACCAAGAAGGACCAGGGAGCTCTAATAAACTCCATACAAGCGACCGCATCAACGCATCGGTGTGTCGTGTTTATACCGTACCGTATCGCCCGCCCAAAGAATGCAAGTTGAATGGGGGAGTATAGTTAAAAATACCTCTGATTCGACAGTGTTTTATTAGGCCTTTAAATAATACTCTACCCGAGTATTTAACATGCACTACAGAAAAATCTGCGCTGCATGGTCATCAAGTAGAAGTTAAGTAGAAATAAATTATGTCATTTTCAGAACTCGGTTTGTCCGAGAATATTGTTCGTGCTGTGACCGAGCAAGGTTATACCACCCCTACCCCGATTCAAAAGCAAGCGATTCCTGCTGTCATTAGCGGTGGCGACTTGCTCGCTGGTGCGCAGACAGGCACTGGCAAAACAGCGGGGTTCACGCTGCCGATTTTGCAACGCTTATCGACCTCAGCGACGACACCAAAAAACAAAACCGACCGACGTCCTATTCGCACACTGGTGCTGACGCCGACACGTGAACTGGCTGCGCAGGTCGAAGAAAGTGTCAGTACTTACGGCAAATATACGAATCTGAATTCAGGCGTCATTTTCGGCGGCGTCGGCATTAACCCACAAATCAAGCTGCTCAAAAACGGGGTTGATATTCTGGTCGCGACACCGGGTCGTTTGCTTGATCATCATCAGCAAGGCACGATCGATTTACGCAATATTGAAATCCTGGTGCTAGACGAAGCCGACCGCATGCTGGACATGGGCTTCATTCACGACATCAAAAAAGTTCTCGCGATTTTGCCGCCAAAACGTCAAAACCTGCTGTTCTCGGCAACTTTTTCTGATGAGATCAAAACACTCGCTGATCGCCTGTTGAATAATCCGGCGATGATCGAAGTGGCGCGCCGCAATTCAACGGTAGAAGTGATTGCGCAAAAAGTTCATCCAGTCGACCGTGATAAAAAACATCCCCTGCTCGCCCACCTGATCAAAACGCATCAATGGAATCAGGTACTGGTCTTTACGCGTACCAAACATGGTGCCAACAAGCTGGTAGAGCAACTCGCTAAAGATGGCATCAATGGCATGGCGATTCATGGCAACAAGAGCCAGTCCGCACGCACCAAAGCCCTGAGCGAATTTAAAGATGGCAGCCTGACTGTCTTGGTCGCAACCGATATCGCTGCACGCGGCATCGACATTGATCAACTGCCACACGTTGTCAATTATGATTTGCCGAACGTGCCGGAAGACTATGTGCATCGTATCGGCCGTACCGGCCGTGCTGGCGCAACTGGTGAAGCCATCTCGCTGGTTTGCGTAGATGAATTCAAACTTCTGGCCGACATCGAAAAACTAATCAAGCGTCAATTGCCGCAAGAAATTATTGACGGCTTCATTCCTGATCCGCATGCCAAAGCACAGCCGATCCAGTTACGTAGCTTTCAGGGGCAACCACGTGGTAACGGCGGCGGTAATGGTGGTGGCAACCGTCCACGTCAAAACTCTCCTGCACGTAGCGGTGGTGGCGGTAATAGCAGTAGCGCAGGTGCAGCAGGCAAACCCGCTCAACGTAGCGGTGATGCACGTCACCCATCACGCCCGGTTGTCAAGCAATCCACACCACGTCGCTCAGGCGGTCGTGGCGGCGCATAAGCCATTCTGACGTATGTTCAGAGAGAATGATGTCTGGCCCAATTAATCCAAAGCATCCAAAGAATCTATCTCTTAGCGATTAATAAGATGTACTCCGTTATCACCTGAGAACGTCCGGGCACGATTTAGACCTCATCCAGGCATCGCTCTCTCAATAATGCTCTTCACACCAATATGGCGCGGCAACGCGCCGTATTGATGATGCCCCTGACTATCCAATCTTGAACGACAAAACGCATCTGACACAAAGACAGGTGCTGACATTAACAGCTGTGCTGCCTGCAGAGCGAGCGCCATCCTGTCGACCAGGTCACGCGCACGGTACTCAAGATCAGTGGTATCACGTAATGCCGTTTTAAGCTGTTCCACATACCGGTCAAAAACGATGTGCTGCATTTTCGCTTTATCCAATTCGGCAAAAAATACGGGTAATACCTCCGGCGTTTTGCTGATCGCACGCAAAACATCGAGACACTGCACGTTCCCGCTGCCTTCCCAGATCGCGTTGACCGGCGCTTCACGATACAGTCGCGGCATGACCGTCTCTTCCATCACGCCGCTGCCGCCGATACATTCCATGGCTTCATAAGCATGTTGAGGCGTGCGTTTACAAATCCAGTATTTACCAATTGCCGTTCCCAGGCGCAGCAGCAAATCTTCTGAGGGCTGAGTTCGCTGGTATCGATTATCGATTGCGCGAGCCATCCGCATAGTCAATGCTAGCGCCGCTTCTGACTCCAGCGCCAGATCGGCAAGTACGTTTTGCATCAATGGCTGCTCGGTCAATAAAGTACCGAAAGTTTTACGCTGACGGCAATGATGCAAAGCCTGATTCAGCGCGGCGCGCATGCCAGCAGAAGACCCAATCATGCAATCGAAGCGCGTCATCGCCACCATTTCGATAATCGTAGCGACACCCCGCCCCTCCTTGCCAACCATCCAGGCCAGCGCACCCCGCAATTCCGTTTCACTCGATGCGTTCGAGACATTACCCATCTTCTTTTTCAAGCGCTGGATCTGCAATGGGTTTTTGCTGCCGTCAGGTCGCCAGCGCGGCAACAGAAAACACGACAAACCTCCGGGCGCTTGCGCCAGCACAAGAAACGCATCGCTCATCGGCGCTGACACAAAATATTTATGTCCCGTCAATTCATAGGTTTGTCCACCATCAGCATAGGAGCTAGCAGCAACCAGAATAGCGCGCGTCGTATTCGCCCGCACATCAGAGCCGCCCTGCTTCTCGGTCATTGCCATACCGATCGTCAAGCCCTTCTTTTGCGCAGCCGGAATATTGCGCGGATCGTATTCCAGCGACATAATTTTTGGCAGCCATTGCGCTGCCAGATCAGGCTGCGCTTGCAAGCAAGGGATTGCTGCGAACGTCATCGTGACAGGACAACCATGCCCGGCCTCGACTTGTGATTGCATGTAAAAACGGGCGGCGCGGGCAACATGTGCACCTGCTTGCGGATGCAACCAGGGAGAGGCATGCAAGCCCTCGCTAATAGCTTTTTGCATTAGCTGGTGATACGCAGGGTGAAAGCGCACAACATCTACCCGATGACCGTGATGATCATGCGTATCAAACTCAGGGATATATTTATTCGCAAGCTGCCCTAGTGCCAGATAATCGGCACGACCGGATTCAGCGCCAAAACGATCGAGCTCATCCGTTGCCCACGCTGCGCCTTCACGCGTCACTGCTTCTTGCAACGCAATATCTGTCGTGAATAAATTGTAATCAAGCAGATCTTGCGGCTGATTGCTCACCTCATGCGTCACGGCACCATAGGAGTCAAATTCATTCATGAGTTTTACTTTCTCAGACATGTCATCCACCACGCGGATTCATTTCAATAATTGTGCAATCTCTTCCGCACTCAATCCCGCTTCACGCAACAGTACCGCGCTATCCGCTCCGCGCTTTGCCACCTTACCGGGAATGGCATTTGCCGAATCAGAAAACCGGGGCGCGGGAGCCGCCTGAAGTATCCCCTCATGCCGCGCATAGATACCTCGTGCCGCGATATGGGGATGAGTCATCGCCTCCGCCGGTGTTAGTACGGGTGCAAAACAAGCGTCACTACCCTCCAGCAAGTCGACCCAATATTGCCGCGGCTGACTCACAAAGATCGTCGTTAAACGAGCACGCAACGACGGCCATTGTTGCCGGTCATAAGGATTTTTAAACTCAGGCGCCTCACCCAGTCCAAGTCGACTCATCAGTATCTGATAAAACGGTGGCTCCAGTGCGCCGATCGTAATCCATCCGCCATCAGCACATCTGTAACTGCCATACCAGTGCGATCCGTCCAGCAAACCCTGACCACGCTCATATGGCTGATGTCCCGCAGCATGCAACGACAACAGCAGATTCATCATGTTGGCACTACCATCGACAATCGCCGCATCCACAACCTGACCGCGCCCTGTGGCGCGTGCGCTTAATAAACCTGCCAATACGCCCATCGCTAGATACAAAGCGCCTCCGCCGATGTCTCCGACCAAAGTAGGTGGTGCTAAGGGGGGAGTTCCAGCAGCACCGGCGTACCAGAGAGCACCGGATAAGGCGATGTAGTTGAGGTCATGTCCCGCTGCTTGTGCCAGCGGCCCATCTTGTCCCCAGCCTGTCATCCGGCCATATACGAGTTTAGGATTGATAGCATGGCAGGCCTCCGGACCAAGACCCAGACGCTCCATGACGCCGGGGCGCATGCCCTCTATTAAAGCGTCAGCACTGGTAATCAGGTGCAGTAACGCCTTGAGCGCCTGCGGATCTTTCAGATCCAGTGCCAGCGAGCGCTTGCCGCGGTTTACGATGGCATTCTCAGCGAGATCCAGCGGATCACCAGGTTTACTCGCCTTGCGCTCAACGAGAATGACTTCGGCGCCCATATCTGCCAGCAACATGCCGCAAAAAGGGGCGGGGCCAATGCCCGCAATCTCGATCACCCGCACACCAGAAAGAACTGCCATCCTTATCCCTTTATAAAAATCTCAGATAATTTCTCAGATAATTTTTCAGACAATTGTTATCTCTTCAAAACTCTAATGAATTCACGTTATCGCGTTCACAAAGTAGCGTGCTTCTGTTTTTAAACCTGTGTCGATATCGGTCATCAATCCCTCATATACACTCGACAAGGTATTGACGGAGGCTTTATCCAACACATGATTGTGTGCATGACTTCTTGCCCGCAGCATCGCGTTAGTGATCATCAATAATTGCTGTATCGCCGGACTGGACACGGCACCACCCGGTACTTTATATCCTTTTACATCCCAGCTTTGTTGTACCACGCTTGCCTGGACTAGCTTGCTAAGCAGCCATAGCCGCGCCTCATTCGACTCACTGCCTGCTGGTGCCAGTGCATGTACGAGCTGTTGCGCCAGGGCTTCTGCTACGCTTATTTTTTTATTGTCGAGAAGCATGGAGAAGGCATTTTGTATGCCGATCAGACGAGGCAAACGTTGCGTCCCGCCAGATCCCGGCATACGCCCCGGAGAATTTGGGCTGATACCAAACTGAGCCGCTACCACGTCAGAAGCAACGCGATAATGCGTAACCATGGCCAGCTCCAGAGATACACCAACAGCGCCGCCGGACAAGGCAATGGCAACCGGTTTACCGCAAGTCTCTAACCGGCGCAACACACGGTGACGCTCAAGCATTCTTGCAAATAGTTTGGCTACGTTGTCTTCATCTATATTTTTTTCATCTGCAATAAAATTACTATCAGACGCTACCAGCAAAAGCCCTTTCACATCATCGTCATTGATCGCTTCGTCTAAAACCAGAAGCAGATCATCTATCTGAGGTCGAAAGGTCTGATCGAAATTCATAGTGGCGATACCTTGCGCATCGAGACTCAATATCATGGTCATCTTCTTACACCCGCTCAATAATCGTAGCAATTCCCATCCCGGCGCCGACACATAAGGTGGCTAGCCCGGTCGACAGATCACGTCTTTCCAGTTCATCCAGCAAGGAGCCCAGTATCATCGCCCCGGTTGCGCCTAGCGGATGTCCCATCGCAATCGCACCACCATTCACATTCATCTTATCGTGCGGTACAGACATGACTTCCATGAAGCGCAAAACAACCGCAGAGAAAGCTTCATTGAGTTCAAACAAATCAATATCCTTTGCGCTCATGCCTGCGCGTTTCAGTGCTTTTTCTGCGGCATAGCTCGGGCCTGTCAGCATGATCGACGGTTCAGACCCTATGGTGGCGAACGAGCGGATACGCGCTCTTGGTATCATGCCAGTAAGTTCCGCGATAGCACGATTGCCGATCAACACGACCGCTGCGCCATCGACAATGCCAGAACTGTTGCCGGCATGATGCACATGCTGCACTTCACCCAGATCGGGATAACGCTGACCTATCACCGCATCAAAACCCCATCGCTCCCCCATATCAGCAAATGATGGACGTAAAGCGGCCAGCGACTCCAGCGTGGTTTGCGGACGTATCGTTTCATCTTTATCTAACATGATCAGACCATTGATATCCATCACCGGCACAATCGACCGGCCAAACCAACCCGCTTGCGCTGCAATCGCAGCACGGCGGTGGCTGTCGACCGCGTAAGCATCCACATCCTTACGCGAGTACCCTGATTGCGTTGCAATCGCGTCCGCAGAAATACCTTGCGGTACAAAATAATTTTTTATCGCTGCTTGCGGATCAACTGGCCAGGCGCCGCCATCACTACCCATAGCGACACGTGACATCGCCTCGACGCCACCACCGACAGACAATGCGCTCTGGCCTGACATTACCTGCGCCGCCGCCATGTTCACCGCCTCCAGGCCAGAGGCACAAAAGCGATTGATCTGCACACCCGATACGCTCTCGTGATAATCCGCCGCGAGAACGGCCAGACGGGCAATACATGCTCCTTGCTCCCCTACCGGCGTGACACAACCGAGCACCACATCGTCAATCAATCCGGTATCCAGATGGTGACGCTCACGTAAAGCGCGTAAGGGTGTTGCAGCCAATTCGAGCGGCGTAACACCATGCAAAGCACCATCTTTTTTCCCTTTACCACGCGACGTCCGCAAGGCATCATAAATAAACGCATCCATATACTGTCCTATCAAAGCGTGCGGCTGATCAGCTCTTTCATGATCTCATTAGTCCCGCCATAGATCCGCTGCACCCGTGCATCTGCCCAAGCCCGCGCAATGGGATATTCATGCATATAACCATAGCCGCCATGCAGCTGGACACATTGGTCCATGACGTTGAATTGCATTTCCGTTGCCCAGTATTTCGCCATAGACGCCGTCTCAGCATCGAGCCGGTTCGCGAGTTTTAACTCTATGCAGCGATCGATGAATACCTGCCCTACGGCGATTTCGGTTTTCATTTCCGCCAGCTTATGCGACACCGTCTGGAAGTCGATCACGGATTTGCCAAACGCTTTACGGTCGCGAGTGTACTGGATGGTCCACTCCAGAGCCGCCTGAGCAGCAGCGACACCGGTCAAGGCGATTTGTAAACGCTCCCAGGGAAGCTCCTGCATCAGATAAGCGAAGCCACGTCCCTCCTCGCCCAACAGATTCTGCGCAGGCACACGAACCTGATCGAAAAACAGTTCAGAGGTATCTTGTGCGCTCATACCCATTTTGTGCATTCGCTTGCCTTTAGTAAAACCAGGCATTGACGTATCAACTACAAACAAACTGATACCTCTGGAGCCTGCGTCAGGATCGGTCCTGGCAACGACGATCACCAGATCGCAATGCCAGCCATTTGTGATGAAAGTTTTTGACCCGTTCAAAATATAGTGCTCTCCTTCTCGCAGCGCACTCGTTTTAATTCCTTGCAGATCCGAACCAGCACCCGGCTCAGTCATCGCAATCGCACCGATCATTTCGCCAGTTGCGAGCCTCGGCAGATACGTCGACTTCAGATACTCACTCCCGTGATGCAACAGATAAGGCGCAACAATCTCCGAGTGCAAACCAAAGCCCGGACCCAAGGCGCCTATCCTGAATTGCTCTTCCATCAAAATCACGCTGAACAGAATATCGACGCCAGAGCCACCATATTGCTCAGGCATGCTGGGACACAGCAATCCGGCAGCACCTGCTTTACGCCACAGATCCCGGTCGACAAAACCCTGCTCATCCCAGCGTGCGTGATGCGGCGCGACCTCGGTCTCCATAAAGCGCCGGACGGTATCGCGAAATAATTGGTGATCGTCGCCAAAAAGCGTACGTGGAATCATGTTTTGCCCCCGGAATTAGTTTTTATTTTGGTGATCGGCTACGTGAATCGAGTCTATAGGTCAATTGACCCATTTGTCAATGAATGCCATAATCCGGTGACTTACCTGACTAAACCACCATAATCCCCTCCAAAAAAACGGATGAGCTCCAGCCGCACCAGCCCGCTACGCAACAAGGAATCAGAAACCACAGGTAAGGGTTACGAACGTGCCCGGGCGATTCTGGAGGCGACACGGACGATTTTTGCGAATGACGGGTATGCGGGTCTGTCGATGCGTGCCGTCGCCACCAAAGTTGGCGTCAACCTGTCGACGGTGCAGCATTACTATCCCAGCAAAGATAACTTAATCGAAGCGCTGCTATCGCAGACACTGCAAGACTATCAGGCCGCAGTTGATCTGCTCGCCCCCTCAGGCAGTCAGTCAAGCAATCTTGATCAACATCAGTTTGAAGCCTTAATTGATTATTTTCTGGATGACATCAGTACACCGGAATCGAGTGGCATGCTGTCGGAATTATGGGCGTTGGCCTACCGGCACGCCTTCGCCGCAGGCATCCTTGATCAGATGCTGACACGCTCACGCAAAGTATTTCGCAATCTGATCCGCAACCGCATGCCCACTCTCGCGCCAGAACAATGCGAGCTGCGCGGCGCCCTGATGGTCGCGCAACTGCAAGGCCTGACCTTATATCTGGCGACCTCACGACCTCAGCACAAAGAATTAACGGGTTTAAAAACAGCGGCGCGTGCAGCGATAGTTCATCTAGCTTTTGCACCAGAAATCAATCCAGACACATAGCCACCCGCACTCCAGATAACGTTCTCCCATCTCTGCGCCGTAGACTGCAATATTCGTCTATGATAATGTTCTGACCCCGCGTACTGTCTAGGGTTGCATCACTGCATGGATGATATGAGATGTCTCCATCTGAGTAATTTCCACTGACAGCGCAAATTCTGATCACGTCGATAATCTATCTACAATTGACACAGGGAAGATCAATGCGCAGCAGTCTGAAATGAAGCGCAGTCCAGCATCGCATCAGTACCGAAACTACCGAATCAAGAAAATTAAGGTTTTATGAAAGCAGCAGAAAACAGCCACACTCCAATGATGCAGCAATATTTACGCATCAAAGCCGACCATCCGACCACATTAGTTTTTTACAGGATGGGGGATTTTTATGAACTGTTTTTTGAGGATGCGGAAAAAGTCACGCGTCTGCTGGGGATTACCTTAACTCAACGCGGCACCTCGAATGGTGCACCAATCAAAATGGCGGGTGTGCCATTTCATTCATTGGAACCTTACCTGGCAAAGCTGGTAAAACTGGGGGAATCCGCTGCGATTTGTGAGCAAATTGGCGACCCTGCAACCAGTAAAGGTCCGGTAGAGCGCAAGGTCATGCGTGTGATTACGCCAGGCACTCTGACCGACACCGATTTGCTGCCAGAAAAATCTGAACGCCCTCTGCTAGCGCTATGCCTTTTACAACAGCGCAAGACCGTCACGGCAGGACTGTCCTGGTTATCTTTAGCGAGCGGTGCACTCAAGCTGATGGAATTCAGCTGCGATGAAAAAACCTTGCCTCAGCGCCTGCACCAAGAGCTGGAACGTATCTCGCCTGCCGAGGTCTTAGTGTCTGCCGGCAGCTTGTTACTGGAATCGTATCAAGCTAGTTTGCCTGGCAAATTTTCTGAGGTACCTGATTGGCACTTCGATTTAAAACAAGGTCAGAAATCTTTACAAGATCAATTAGCGACCGCTTCGCTGACAGGCTTTGGCGCAGAAAATCTGACCGCGGCAATTGGTGCATCCGGTGCTTTATTGCGCTATGCCGAAGCAACACAAGGTCGCGGCCTGAAGCATATCAACACGCTGACAGTTGAAAACGAAAATGAATTCATCGGTCTCGATACGGCGACACGGCGCAATCTAGAATTGACCGAGACTTTACGCGGACAAGAATCACCAACACTCTTTTCCTTGCTCGATCATTGCCGCACCGCGATGGGCTCACGTTTGCTACGACACTGGCTCCATCATGCACGCCGGGATCAATTGGTTGCTCGATCACGTCATGATGCAATCAAGGCACTGATACAAGCCGACTCTACGGCGGGACTCTCCACCACATTGACGTCCGTTCCGGATATCGAGCGGATTACAACACGTATCGCACTGCAATCGGCGCGGCCACGTGATCTGGCCGGTCTGCGTGATGGCCTGCAGCATCTGCCAACGGTACGCTCGTATGTCTCGATGTGTATCGCCGACAACCATACCAATCTGCTGACCAAAGTGCTGACGGATCTGGCGACGCCGACAGAATGTCTGGATTTGCTAGAGCGCAGCCTGATGCTGCAACCCTCAACAATGGTGCGCGATGGCGGCGTGATGGCGACAGGCTTTGACGCGGAACTTGATGAGCTACGCGCACTGTCAGAAAACGCCGGGCAATTTTTAATCGATCTGGAAACCTCAGAGCGCGCACGCACCGGCATCGCGAATTTACGTGTCGAATACAACAAAGTGCATGGCTTCTATATTGAAGTCACGAACGGACAGACCGATAAAGTACCGGACAATTATCGCCGCCGCCAGACGCTGAAAAATGCTGAGCGCTACATCACGCCAGAACTCAAAGCCTTTGAAGATAAAGCGCTGTCAGCACAGGAGCGTGCCCTGGTCAGAGAAAAAGTCTTATATGAAAAACTGTTGCAAGATCTGCTGCCGCACATCACGACTTTACAAGCGATCGCCCATGCAATTGCGCAGCTCGACACTTTGGTTAGTCTGGCCAATCATGCGACAAAAAATAACTGGTGTGCGCCCGAGCTGGTAGATGAACCTATGCTGCACATTACCCAGGGACGCCATCCCGTGGTTGAGAACCAGATTGAACGCTTTATCGCGAACGACTGTCAGCTCTCCAGCGAACGTAAACTACTCTTGATCACCGGTCCGAACATGGGTGGTAAATCGACCTTTATGCGTCAGGTGGCACTGATTACCCTACTAGCCTATGTCGGGAGCTATGTGCCGGCAAGCGAAGCCGTGATTGGCCCTATCGACCGCATCTTTACCAGAATCGGCGCCGCTGATGATCTGGCAGGCGGGCGCTCCACCTTCATGGTTGAGATGACTGAATCTGCGGCCATCCTGAACGGCGCGACAGAAAATTCGCTGGTATTAATGGACGAAGTCGGTCGTGGCACATCGACATTCGACGGACTAGCATTGGCCTGGGCCATTGCACGACATTTGATTCTCATTTCGAAAAGCTACACCTTGTTTGCTACGCATTACTTTGAATTGACACAGTTACCCGACATTCATTCAAGTGCAGAAAATGTCCACCTGTCCGCGATTGAACACAAAGAAAATATCGTATTCCTGCATGCCGTTCAGGCTGGCCCAGCATCACAAAGTTATGGTCTGCAAGTCGCGCAACTCGCTGGCATTCCGCAAGGTGTCATTAAGGCTGCGCGCAAACATCTGGCGGAACTAGAGGCGCATTCACTGCAAGCCTCACCACAATTTGATCTGTTCAGTGCCAGTGCACCGACAGAGCTCGCTGACGAGTTCGAACCAGACAGTAGTACCGAACCGCCAAGTGAATTATTCAATGCGATCAGTGAACTCGATCCCGATGCCATGAGCCCACGGGAAGCCCTGGATGCACTGTATGCGTTGAAGCAGCTTTACAAATCACATCACCAATCATGAGGTAAAGGGCTTATCGCATCCCTGGCCTGTTAAGGGCCGTTAAGTGTGGTTAAGCTCGTTGGTATTCAAGTTGGCATTCAAATCGGAGTGACGTTTAGAGTGTGGGATTTTTTTGCGAGAATGGTCATGTCCCGTTTCCAGATAAATTCCTCGCTTCCGATTGCATGCTGAACAAACTCTAGGCTGCCCACATCTGATCAAAATTCTTAAAAGCCCATTTTGCGGGATCTTCATGACCGACGATCTGTTCTGCATTACGATCCATGACAGGACGTGACAAGTCTATAATTTCTGGAGGCAGATATACATTGGATTTTGTGGAAAAAAATACTTTCACTTTTGGCGTAATCAAAGAGCTTGGCGATTGTTCAAGCACAACAGCGAGACGCCCAGAAGACAACCGTACAAGTGAACCGATCGGATAAATTCCAACGCTATTTACAAACGCGTGAAAAACATCTTTATCGTACTGGGCCGCGCTCCACTCACTCATTTTTTTAATTGACTCTATAGGCTCCCAACCCGCCTTATAGGGCCGGTTCGACGTAATAGCATCATAGACATCACAGACGGCACCCATCTTCGCAAAAATTGATATCTCACTGCCTTTTAGGCCATGCGGATAACCACTGCCATCAATTCGCTCATGATGATGCAAACATACATCCAAAGGGATATTTCCAACAGAACCATTTTCTTGCAAAAGTCGGTGCCCTTCTTCTGGATGGCCTTTCATGATGTCAAACTCTTCAACGGTAAGCCGACCTGGTTTATTTAATACATCGATTGGCATCAACACTTTGCCCAGATCGTGCAACAAGCCTGCCATACCAGCTTCACGTGTTTGGGTATCATCTAGATTTAAATGCTGTGAAACAGCCACCATCAACGCACAGACTGCGACCGAATGCATATATGTGTAGTCATCGGCTTTTTTTAAACGCGCCAAACTGATCAGTGCTCCGGGATTACGCATGACGGATAACGATATCTCCTGCACAACTTCGCCAGCAATATCCATAGAAATCGCCTTACCCATTCGAACTTCCTGGAACATTGACATCACCGCACTCTTTGAGCGGTCGCATATTTTTTCTGCGCGTTGAAGTTCATCCGTCAATTTTGACGGCTTGCTCCGCTCTGTAACTTTTGACTTAGAAATAGCCTGTTCTGGCTGTTCGCTTTCTGCGGAACAGGCAAGCGAAACAACTTCTTTATCCTCTGGATGTGGCAAAACATCATCACCATAATCGAGGTTAATCCACACATCTGAAATACCGCTATCAATAATTAAACGAATATCGTTTTGATCTTTGATAACAAATTTAGAGCGCCAAAAAGGATGATCAATCCATGAACCACAAAGTGATTGCAGGTACATGCCCGCCTTAAGTTGCCGTGCTGGGATTTTTTTTAGCATTAACGCTCCGGACAGAAAAAAGTCTGATTATTTGGCGTAAACCGTCTCGTCAATTTTTATGGTGATAATAACTATTTTGAACCATCAAAATGTGAAAAGCCTATTGAAGCTATGTACTACCAACTTTTCTTAAATCCTACCATGCAAAAATCATGAATTAATATGATGCAATGCATTTAAAACGACAATAAATGTATTCATTCAGAATCAAAAATATCGGCTTGCGTATTTTGTATTCTTTAATCCAATATGCGATATTCCAACATACGCCCATTACGTTGATGCAAAAGTAGACTTTACTCGCCTGTCCTGTATGACGTAAAAAATATACTCCCTATAAGTATATTTTTTACAAATAAACCAAATAGAAATCATTGATATTTTCGTATCAAAAAAAGTTTTTTTGATCTGCTAAAAACAAAAATTCTGAAATATCAAATCATTAAAAATCGTCAGTGTTGATACACTGATGTAATTGAAAATATCGTTTAACCATAACACATAAAAAAAGCGCACAACAAAGTTATGCGCTTTTTTTACGGAGATACCTTTGAAAAGGTATCACTCGGCGAATCTCCCAATGTGCAATTGAAGTCACTAACAAAGTATCAACAAAATGCACGAATTAATTAGTGAATCGGATGGCTGCGATATTCATCGCCGGCATCATCTTCGTCGTCTTCACCGTGACGGTGGCCGTGTGCGCCATGCACGTGACCATGTTCGATTTCTTCGTCGCTTGCAGCGCGGACTTGTACCACAGTTAAATCAAAGCGCAACGCCATACCTGCCAACGGGTGATTGCCATCCAAAACGACTTTGTCGTCTGTGATATCCGTCACTGTAAAGATCAGAGCGTCGTCTTCATCTTCACCGTCCTGCATGCCTTCGAACTGCATACCAACTTCCAGTGGATTTGGCAGGCGATTACGTGGCTCAACTTTCACCAGCTCTGCGTCGTATTCACCAAACGCGTCATCTGGCTCGACTTGCAAAATCGTTTTGTAGCCAACTTCTTTGCCATCTAATGCTTCTTCGATCTTAGGCAAGGTATTTTCGTAGCCACCGTGCAAATACACCATTGGCTGTTGACCTTCTTCGATCAGATTGTCTTGCGCATCCGACAGCTTATAATTAACAGTAACAACTGTATTTTTGACAATCTTCATGATATTCCTTAAAAATAATGTGCAGACGAATTATACCCGTCTGGCTAGTTGTGTACGCCACGCCTATAATGCCGACATGAAAAATTTATCTACAAAACTGCCGCTCTTGGGCAACATCACTGCCGACCAGTTCCTTAGCGAGTATTGGCACAAGAAACCCCTGCTGATACGCCAGGCAATTCCCGGCTTCAGCGCACCAATCAAGAAGGATGCCTTGTTCGACATGGCAGCGCAGGAGGATGTCGAGTCACGCCTGATCTGCTTTTTCGACAAACACTGGGAAATGAAAAACGGCCCTTTCCAGCAATTGCCGGTAAAAGAAAAAAAAGACTGGACGCTGCTGGTACAAGGCGTGAACTTGCACAATCCGGTCGCCGATGAGTTGCTGCGCCAGTTCAACTTCATCGCAGATACCCGCCTTGATGATCTGATGATCAGTTATGCAGAAGACGGCGGTGGCGTTGGCCCGCACTTCGATTCATACGACGTATTCCTGTTGCAGGCACACGGTCAGCGACGCTGGAAAATCGGCGCGCAAAAAGATTTATCGCTGATCGAGGGAATGCCGCTCAAGATCTTACGTAATTTCAAGCCGGAACAAGAATTTGTACTCGAACCTGGCGATATGCTGTACCTGCCACCACAATACGCGCATGACGGCGTCGCGATCGGTGAATGCATGACTTACTCTATTGGCTTCCGCGCGCCGTCTTATCAAGAGTTTGGCGAGTCGTTTCTGCAATTCATGTCTGATTCGATTGATCTGCCTGGCCGCTATGCCGATCCAGACCTCAAGGCAAGTCTACGTCCTGCCGAAATCAGCACGGCAATGGTCGATACGATTGCCGAACAATTGGCAAAAATTCGCTTTACCGAGGAAGACATTACCATTTTTATCGGTGAGTATCTGAGTACGCCAAAATCCAGTGTATTCTTTAACTCACCAGAAAAACCATTGACGCCGAAACGCTTCACCCAAGCCGCGCAAAAAAACGGCGTGTCTTTGTCACTAAAAACCCAGATGCTTTACAAAGGTAAGCATGTCTTCGTAAACGGAGAGTCTTTTGCGATCGGTAAAGACGATAAAGTAAGCTTATTAAAACTAGCGAATCAAAGAAAACTGGACGGTGCTGATGTCGCACAAGTCTCAGACGATGTGATGGAAGCCTTATGCCTTTGGTATGAGGATGGCTGGCTGAATCTGAATTCATAAAGCACTTTTCTTGCATCTAGATATTTACAACTATTTGCATAAATTAGCCTCATTAAATTAGTTAAATTGCATGATTTTTTAAAAAAACTCGCTGTAATTTAACTAATACATGAGTATTGCCAATAAAAAATTGTTTTTGTTGGTAAATATTACGGAAAATCCGTATAAAAATGACTCTTTCCCTATTCCATTAATGGAAAAATCATTATAATTCTGGGTTAGGAAACTTTCGTAGGGGCCGACCTGCCTATTTGGGTAATAAGCCCTCGAATAAACCTATAGAGCGATAATTACCGGTAATTATTCATCGCAAAATTCTGATCTTATTTTTTGATCTATTTATTGAAAGTATAAACATGAAAAAATCACTCTTGCTCGTTTCCCTGTTGGCAGTTGCTTTGGCAGCTTGCGGTAAAAAAGAAGAAGCTCCAGCAGCTTCTGCAGCAGCTTCCGTAGCTGCACCAGCTCCAGTAGCAGCTTCTGCTCCTGCTGAAGCTCCAGCAGCAGCACCAGCTCCAGCAGCTGATGCAGCAGCAGCATCTGGCGCAGCTCCAGCAGCTTCCGCTCCAGCAGCAGCTTCAGCATCTGCTTCCAAGTAATTTTTTTATTGCTTGAAAAAAACCGACTTTCGAGTCGGTTTTTTTTCGCCCTTTTTTACCAGTCGGCCCAATAAAATTGCATCACAGCAATGTTATTTACTCAGGGGAAAAGAGGTATTTAGATTACTTTCCAGATCACCTCTCAGATTACCCTCTAAAACATAACAGACAAAAAAATGCGACTCAATGAGTCGCATTTTTTAATGTGAAATACCTTATTTCAATTGCTCATTCAGCAATTGCAGTATCTTGTCAGCAGTTGCAGAAATCTCAACCTTGCCATCTGTGCCGTAGATACTGACATGACTGACTTCTCCTTTGCCAGAAACCAGAATACGGTACTTTTGGGCATTCTTTGGATCGCTAGAGCCAAACGAGAATAATTTCGAGAAGAAGCCTTCGCTTGCACCTTTAGTTTTCGCATCGATGTCCTGATCGATGTAGCGAACGTAGTAGAGACCTTGTGAACGATCACGGTCTTCGACGGTGAATCCAATACGATCCAGTGCCAGACCGACGCGACGCCATGAGCGGTCAAAACCTTCATCTGTTTCAACATAAGACACGTTATCGGCCTTCAACAGCTTGGCGCGAATCTTCAATTGCGTTGGCGACGCGACAGCAACTTTAGCCTGCTCAGCATCCGCACCCAAACGCACCATCAAACGAGACAAAAATTCTGCTTCAAGACCGCTATCGTTAGCACGCGGCGTCCAGACAGTACCCTCTTTCTGGTTACCGACTAACACCTCTTGTGCGCCACGGTGGCTGATGTAAATTTCGACTTCGCCTTTGGCATTGCGTTCGAGACGCGTGCGGAATTTATCGCGCTCACCGGTCGAATACAGAGAATCGAGCACCTTACCTAAGGTATTGCGGATAATATCTTGTGGAATTTTGGCGCGGTTCTCGGCCCAATCCGTCTCCATCACGCCGGACTCTTGAGATTCAATATTGATCAGGAAACCCAGCTCCTGCCAGAAATCCTTGATCTGCGGCCATAGAACCTCAGGTGTTTGATTCACCAGCAACCAGCGCTGAGATCCATCACGCTCAATGCGCATGGACTTCACTTGCAGGGGAGCAATGGCAGTAGCGCCCGAAGTGGCGGCAACATTCCCTTTTTGCAGATTATAGCTTGAGGCAGTAGCACTACCTTGGTTACTGTTAGGGACGGCAAAACGATTATCACGACGAATTTGCGTCAGATCAGGTGGAACTTCCAGAGATACTGTGGCAGCTTTGCTCGCACTTTTATAGTCGATCTTATTTGGCTCAAGAATATTACCAATTGACGTACAAGCACTTAAGCTGATTACACCAGCCAGTGCTAATGCACTGATGATCCCATTTTTAGCAACAAAGCTTTTTGCCATGTGAAAGTCCCTACGATTTGTAATCAATTAAATGTACATAAAAACATAGGCGGGAATCAGATACCCGCCCAAGCGACGCTATTGTAATACACCTGACTCGCGTAAAGCAGTGCGAACTACATCATGATACTGCTCTGACATAGGCACCAAAGGCAAGCGAATGCCACTTGGTATCAGACCCATCTCTTGCATTGCCCATTTCACAGGCAAAGGATTTGGCTCAATAAACAATTTATTGTGCAAAGGCAGCATACGATTGTTGATTGCCACTGCTGTTGCAATATCGCCGCGCATCGCGGCAACGCACAACTCATGCATCGCACGAGGAGCCACATTGGCTGTTACAGAAATATTGCCCTTACCGCCGCAGAACATCAACGCCATTGCCGTCGCATCGTCACCAGAGTACACAGCAAAGGACGCTGGTGCCAGACGAATCAAGTCCGTATCGCGAGCGATATTACCTGAAGCCTCTTTAACACCAATAATGCCAGGGACTTGCGCCAGACGCAGAATTGTCTCATTGCTCATATCAGCAACGGTACGGCCTGGCACGTTATATAGGATCACAGGAATATCAACCGATTCAGCAATTTTCTTAAAGTGCTGATACATGCCCTCTTGCGTGGGACGATTGTAATAAGGCACTACCTGCAAAGATGCATCTGCACCAATTTCCTTGGCGAATTTGGTCAGCGCAATTGCTTCTGCCGTTGAATTGCCGCCAGATCCGGCGATGATGGGAATACGTTTATTAGTGTGTTCGACGGCGACGCGAATCAATTCGCAATGCTCTTCTACCGACACCGTAGGCGACTCGCCCGTGGTACCGACAATCACGATGCCGTCAGTGTCCTCGGCGATATGCCAGTCAATCAGTTTGCGCAGACATGGCAGATCGAGACTGCCGTCGGCGTGCATGGGGGTCACAATTGCAACCAGACTACCCTGTATCGTTGTCATGTTAATGCGTGAAAAAGTAAAACCTTGATTGTAGCGGATAGGGCATCACTATGGGCAGGAATCGCTTGAAAATGACTTCAAATCCTATTCAGAGAATCAGACAGATTATTCATCATGCTGGCTGACACATCAGACATCTCCGATATCCCCGACATATTGCGTACACAGATTCTCTGCACTATTGCCGGATGCGGATGTTCCACATACCCATGCTCATATGCAATCACCTGATTTTGTTGACCAGAGCTTATGTCAGACCCGAATTGCTGTAAAAGTTCACCGGGTCGCAACAAAAAATCTGGATTACGCGGCCGGCCAAAACTCGCATTACCGTCGGCAAAGGTTTCATAAATCAATATGCCACCTTCTGCCAAAGCCATTTTCAAATGCGAAAAAAGTCGCCGGTGCAGATAATTAGTCACGATGACGCCTGCGAACTGATGTCGCTGAAATGGCCAGACTGTTGCATCGGCCTCCAGGTCAAGCAGAAAAGTCCGCACGCCAAGCTTGGCAAGTGGCGAAAGCAACGGTGCCTCTCTATCCACGGACCAGACCTCGTATCCGGCAGCCAGCATCAGTTGAGTATGCCGGCCGCCGCCGCAGGCCAGATCTAATACAGGGCCAGCATTTTTGGGTATCAGGGATGCGAAGCGACGCACCCAAACAGATGCATCGGATCCGGCATGCGGCGCATTGATGGTCGCAGACATATTGATCAAGGATCAGCTAAGTAAAAACCGGATTGGCGACATCATGAGATAAAGCAGCGTTTCTGCTAACCACATGACAGGAACCATCCAAAACTGCAGCACGTGCAACATCACCAAAGCCATCACGATGAAAAACCCGTATTGCTCAATCTGTGCGAATTTATATGCCAGCTTGTAAGGTAATAAACTCACCAGAATTCGACCACCATCCAGAGGTGGAATAGGAAACAGATTAAAGGCAAACATCACCAGGTTCGTCAAAATACCGGCATTTGCCATGCGAACAAAAAAATCCTCGCTGACACCAAAAACCTGTAAAAAAATTGCCAATAACATCCACAAGAATGCCATTGCAAAATTTGCGGCGAGTCCAGATGAGGCAACCCAAACCATATCTTTCTTTGGATTTCTTAAGTTCGAAAAATTTACTGGGGCTGGCTTTGCATAGCCAAATAGAAATGCGCCGCTCGTTGCTATGTACAGCACAATAGGGATCACAATCGTACCTAGGGGATCAATATGACTCATAGGATTCAATGTCATTCGTCCTTGGCTATAAGCTGTAGTATCACCAAAATATTTAGCCGCAAATGCCTGTGCAGCCTCCCTCATAGTGATTGCAAAAATCACCGGCAAGGCATACACAGCAACGGTTTGAATTAATTCATTCATATTGGTTTTTCACTATCTAAAATTCAAAGAGCTCCGGATTACAAACCGAACAAAGCTGCGTCACCCCTACCCTGCCTGATCAGCACAGGCACATCATCTGTCATATCGATGACCGTGGTAGGGATCAGGCTGCAGGCACCGCCGTCTATGATCAGGTCCACTTGTTTTTCCAGTTTTTCACGGATAACTTCAGGATCTGTCAGAGGCTCGTCCTCGTTCGGCAAGATTAAAGTGGTTCCTAGCAAAGCCTGTCCCAGCTCCTCTAACAATGCGTGAGTAATGCGATTTTCTGGAACTCGCAAACCTATGGTCTTACGCGAAGGATGGCTCAGGCGACGTGGAACTTCTTTCGTCGCTTCCAGAATCACAGTAAATGCACCTGGCGTCGCTGCTTTAAGCATGCGGTATTGACGGTTATCGACCTTTGCATACAAAGCGATTTCTGACAAATCCCGGCACAACAAAGTCAGGTGATGCTTCTCATCCACAGCACGAATGCGCCGCAAACGTGTGACGGCGTCTTTGTCATCAAGGTGACATACCAGTGCATAGCAAGAATCTGTGGGCAATGCCACGATACCGCCCTGATGAATAATCTGGGCAGCTTGCTTGATCAACCTTAGCTGCGGGTTATCAGGATGCAGTTGAAAAAATTGGCTCATCAGCGATCAGTAATGACGATAAAAGTAGAAAGGCGGTAGCGGGACATCCCTGCTACCGCCATTTTATAAAAAAATGTATTTATTTAAGATTTTGCAGAGCCGCAATCCGTTGCTCCATTGGTGGATGCGTGGAAAACAAGGCGCTCCAGCCAGCTTTATCACTGATACCGGCCGCCGCCATCGACTTTGGCAACTCACCCGGCTGCATACCGCCTAAACGAGCTAGCGCGTGAATCATCGGCAACTGATTGCCCAGTAATTTTGCTGATCCGGCATCGGCACGAAACTCTCGCTGACGCGAGAACCAGGCAACGATCACTGAGGCTGCAATACCAAACACAATCTCGCAAACGAATACCGTAATCATGTAACCAATACCTGGCCGGTCGTCGTCGCCATTGCGGAACACCGCTTTATCAATCGCATAACCGACAACCCGCGCCAGGAACACGACAAAGGTATTCACCACACCTTGAATCAGCGCCATCGTGACCATGTCGCCATTCGCGATATGAGCAACTTCATGCCCCAAGACAGCTTCGACTTCTTCCTTCGTCATACTCTCTAGCAAGCCGGTTGAGACAGCAACCAGCGCAGAATTCTTAAATGCGCCCGTCGCGAATGCATTTGCTTCACCATCGTAGACAGCAACCTCAGGCATGCCGATACCAGCGCGTTCAGCCAGCGCTTTGACGGTATTCACCAGCCATAGCTCGGTAGACGAAGACGGTGCATCGATCACACGTGCGCCGGTAGACCATTTGGCCATCGGCTTGCTAATCAGTAAGGAAAAAATAGCGCCCGTGAAACCGACAACCAGCGAGAACACCATCAAGGTGCCCATATTTAAACCGTTCGCGGTCAGATAGCGATTGACGCCAAGCATCGACAAAACTAGCGACATCACCAGCATTACAGCCAGATTCGTTGCCAAAAATAGCACTATACGTTTCATTCGGACATCCCTAAAAAGTTAGACCCGCCGCATAAATTGGGTGAAATAAGAAAATTTCAAGATGATTTACATCCACTTCGACCAGACTGGCGTGAGTGTAGACGAAAGTGGCGGCAATTGGCCTAAATCCACAACGGCGTCGTCAGGACCATGAAAGTCCGAACCGCGCGACCCTAGAAACCCGTAGCGGCTGGCAATTTTTGTATATTCCGCATACTGATCAACCGTGTGACTACCGGTGACGACCTCGATCGCAGAGCCCCCATAAGATTTAAACTCATTAAAAAAGGCGTCAAATGCAACAGGACTAAGCTCATAGCGCCCCGGATGGGCAACCACGGCCTCACCACCGGCACCTTGTATCCACTTCACTGCTTCTGCCAGTGTCGCCCACCGGTGTGGCACATAGCCGGGTTTACCTTCAATCAGATATCTCTTGAACACCTCATTCACGGTATCGCAGGCACCGATTTCAACCAGGTAGCGCGCAAAATGTGACCGCGAAATCAAATCAGGATTACCCACATAGGTCAACGCACCCTGAAAGGCATTTGGAATACCTGCCTTTGCCAGACCTGCTGCCATCTCGTGAGCGCGACGCTCACGACCAGAGCGGGTTTCTGCCAGACCGCGTATCAGGTTTTCATTTTTCTCGTCGATATTCAAACCGACGATATGGATAGTTTTACCCGCCCAGGTAATCGATATCTCAACACCGGTCACATACTGCAAACCCAGATCCAGCGCGGCGGAACGAGCTTGTGGAATACCGCGGATCTCATCATGATCGGTCAACGCCCAGACATCCACACCGTTTGCCTTGGCGCGGGCAGCAACCTCAGCGGGTGCCAGTACACCATCTGAAATCGTGGAGTGGCAATGAAGATCAACATTCAATAATTCGGTGGACATGATTATGCAAGGCAAAGTGCGGGTTACTTGATTGTACTCCGTCAAATCAGACTCTGCTGCACTGCACACTCAACAACCTGCCATCGCCAACTAATTGCCGATGGTATCGGTCAGATCTTAATTTCAAAGCGCAGGGACCAAGTTGTATACGTTTTAGCCACACTACTATCCATATGATTAATGCCACCAGTTGTGTCGATGCCGGAACTCAAATAATCACTACCAGACAAATTATTCGCTGACAAGCGTAATTGGGTGGTCGGATTGATTTTCCAGAGACTATAAAAATCGAGCTGGCGCTTGATTCCCGTGCTATTGATTTGCGTCTCACTTGTCTGAATCTCATAGGCCGGCGTCCAGTTAACATTACCACCAAAAGTCAGCGGTAACTTCGCCATACGGTAGTCGATTCCGACATTTGCAGTTTGCTTAGGCTGCTGATCCAGGCGGTTATTAGGGCCTTGAATATCGTCAACGCTAGACCAGAAGCGGCTGTAATTGCTACGCAAATCGATTGCAGGCCCCTCCGGGAAAAATTCCTGTAACTGGAATTTTGCTTCCAGCTCTATGCCCTTGGTCGTTGCATGGCCGATATTGACCGGGGACGATACCCAGCGAAGTCCTAACACGGTGTCGACATGCAAAGTACGACGACGTATCAGATCATTGATATCACGGGCAAAAATATTGGCGCTCATAATTCCCGCGCGGCTTAGATAGTGCTCAAACGCGATATCAATACCTTTGGACAATTCCGGCTTCAGATTGGGGTTGCCGGTCCGGTCAGGCTTAGTTTCACTATTTATTGGTGAATTCGTCGGCAATGCAATCAAGTCATTCAAACCAGGTGCACGGTAAGCATTGGTCAAACTCACGCGTATCTGATCTTTGCTTTCGCCCGGAATACGCCAGACACCATGCAATACCGGACTCCAGACACTACTTGTATTATTGACCGCATTGCTGAGACTGGTACTGCTAGTGCGAATACCTTCCCAGCGCAAACCGGCATAGGCAGAGAGCTGAGAATTAATATCGAACTCATCCTGCACAAAGACCGCAACACGTCTTGTGTTTGCATCCACATTGTCGCCAGATTCAGCGAACTGCGGGCGATTCTGACTATCTAACGATGTACGAATCTGCTCACGCTGACTAGTCTCCAGATCCCATCCCGCCGCCAGCGTATGTTTCTCACCCCAAGGTTGAGTATATTTTCCACCGATATTGATACTGCTATCTCGCGTGTCATTGACATCACTGATTGCAGTCATGAACTTGCCGCTGGCATCATAATCCGTACGTAACGATGAGCTATTTATTTTCCCGATGCCACCGCCAAATTTCACATTCAGTTTGGCATTATCTGCAAACTTGTGCTGCCAGTTACCAAAGCCACGTAAAAAAGAATTTTCTGACGTGCTGGACGTATTTGCCATGGCATATTCAGCAAGATGATTGATATCAGTCAGCGTCTGATCAACCACGCTAGATATCGTCGAATCACTACGCGAATTCATCAGGAAAGGTTGCAACATGAGCGTATCGCCATTATCAAACCGCACATTCAATCTCGGCGTCAGCTGAATGCCGCGGGTACGACGATTAGTTTCATCCTCCTGTGTCTGCATCAGACTTGGCTGGCCTTGCGTATTTTTCTCCAAAGTTGTCGTCAAGTTTTCATCACGCTGACGATTCTGAAAAATAGAGCCGCTTAATGCATAGGATACGTTACCAATCTGTCCGGGATAACTAATAGATAGATTCGGTGCAGAACGCCCCTGCTCAAGACTTTCTGAGAATTTGATCTCAGTATCTTTTTGTTTGTAGTCTTCACGCAATACGATATTGATCGTACCCGCGATCGCCTGCGTACTAAATTCAGCGACCGGTCCGCGAATAATTTCAATACGCTCGACCTGATCCGGTGAGAGCGAATCCATCGAAAACCCGCGCGGCGGCCTTTCTCCGTTAAGTAAAATCTGCGTGTAGCCATTCCCCATGCCCCGCATACGGACATCACCACCACGTCCTGGGCGCCCGCCGATAGTCACGCCTGGCAAGCGCTTTAATACCTCACCTAAATTTGAATCACCATTACGATCTAGTTCTTCGCGGCCGAAAATAATTTTTGCTGCCGTAGATTGACGTCGCTCATCCAGATCGGATTGGCGACCGCCCGTAATCGTCACCTTTTGAGTTGCATTCTGGTTGATCAGTGGAGCGCCGGGCTTAACATTTGCGTCGTTATTTTGAGGGCTGGTCTTTTTTTCTGGTGTCGCCGGTTTTAACTGACTGGCATCTTTCGTTTTTTCTTCGGGTGGACTAACCGACTCAGTTTGCGCCAAGGCTATTTCCGGAGCTGCGACACTGGCTGAAAACACACCTGCCAATGCCAGATGCATCAACTTCAAAGAAAAACCGACAGAGATATTTTTGGACATGGTAGAAGCGTGTTGATTTTTTTGACTCCTGCAATTGCGCGATGCATCAGTGCAGCTCGTTCGAAACTGCCGGAGAGGTAGCCGCATTGTATTTTCAAACACAGATAACAAACCAGCGGTTTGCCCCGCTGTTTTGTATGATATTGAAACAGCCTGGATCGAAGCTGTTACTTAAGGATACGTTGATGTCCGCAACAACACATCCCGACAGACTGTCACATCAGGAGTGACAAGTATCAAATACTGTTTTGCTGCTTACGGAAGCGCCATAAAGCGAGACTCACAAACAACAGAAAAAATCCGAGCTGGACACCAATGGCAGGCAAAGCCGCATCCAATCCGAGTCCACGCCAGGTCATCGCATCAAAACCGTCGACCGCCCAGCGAGTAGGTACAATCAAGGTCAGGTTTTGCAACCATTGAGGGAATAAAAAAGACGGCATCCAGGCGCCGCCCAACATCACCATAATCAAGGTCGCAAACACAGAAATACCACGTGCAGCCTCTGGCGTTTTCCCAAAAGCAGCGATCAACAATCCAAAGCTCGCCGTCATCAGAGAAAAACTTAAAGCAACGCCAACAAAGCCAATCAGGCTGCCAGCGATTTTGACTTTAAAAATCACACCGGCAATTGAAAAAATAATGCCTGTTAAAGCAAATGCAATCAGCGCACAAGACAAGGCACGCGCAATGAGAACCGTGTTCAGGCTGACCGGCGCCGCAAGTAAACGATTCCATAAGCCGAGTCGTCGCGCCATCAAAATACTGATGCCAGCATCAATCGCCATGAATAAAATAAATTGTACTGTCATACCCGCAAAGGAATGAGCATAACCGTTATAGCGCGCCGTAACAGGATCTCCGGCCACCATCGCCTGATCCTTAGTCACGAACGGCATCGACAGTCCACCGACAACTGATGCATCTTTCCCGGCACTTGCAGGAGAGTCCGTTTTCTCAGCACTTTTCGTCAGATTTGAGCTTTGAAATTTTTTCAAGCTACCTAAAAAATCCTTCAATTCAGGATGAGCAGCAGCAAACTCCGGGTGCGCCTCAAAATCGCTAATGTTTTTATCCACCATAGTCAGTCCACTCTTGCCGCTGAACATTTCGGCACTGACGCTCTGCATCACATACTGTGTGAGTATGCCTTTTACCATCGCAAGAACCGCTGATTGGGATGGATCGTAATAAATTGGCAGTTCTGGTTTAGCTTGGCCGCCAAATAAAGCCGCTCCCGCTGACTCACCAAAACCCGCAGGGATGACGATTGCGACATTCAGCTTACCTTTGCGCACTTGCTCCTGCGCTTGCTCTAGGGGCAACTCTGAAATCTGCAAACTCGATTCCGACTTCAGGCCGCTAGCGATTTTTTGACTAATCACGTGCGTATCCTGCATGACCAGAGCAACAAGGATTTTTGAGGCGTCTTTACTACCGGAACCACCGGTGATAAAACCAAAAAAACCACCGAGAATAACGGGCATGACAAGAGTCAGCAACATCGCCCGGCGATCAGAAAAAAACAGGATCAAGTCCTTACGAATCAGTGCAATAAGAGCAATCATGATTATTCTTTCAAAACAGATCATTGTGAGCAAATTCCAGGCGATGGCGCGCGTAATCTCCTCAGGTAAAAGTAGAAATTAATCGCGCAGGCTACGACCAGTTAAAGTCAGGAAAATATCTTCCAATTTAGTTTTTGCAGTAGAAAAATGCTGTAACGCATATCCCTGAGAATTAACCCATTGCAGCACTGGTAAAGCGTAGCCGGAATGAAGTAAGGACACGTCAAGATGTGCACCTGTAGTTTGTATCTGAGTGACGCCCGTTTGCTCTGCTAATGCTGCGAGTGTTTCAGCACCGGGGGCACGATCCAGATCGAGTTCCAGCGCAGCCTGTGCAGGCAAGCGCTGATACAATTCTTGTGGACTCCCATTAGCAATGACTTTGCCGTGATCAATAATCACAATATGATCAGCCAGGCGCTCGACTTCTTCCATATAGTGGCTGGTATAGATTAAGGCCCGCCCCTGCTTCTTGAGTATCTCAAGGCTATCAAAAATCGCATTCCGGCTTTGCGGATCAACTCCCACCGTAGGCTCATCCAATATCAGCAGTTGAGGATCATGCAACAAGGCTGCGGCAATATTTAAACGGCGCTTCATGCCACCAGAAAAAGTCGCCGGCTTATCTGCCGCTCTGTCACGTAAATTCACCAACTCCAACACCGCGTCACACCGGGCCTTAAGTGCGCCCCCCGTCAGCCCATATAAAGCGCCAAACAATTTAAGATTTTCCATGGCAGACAAATCATCGTAGAGCGCCAGATCCTGCGGTACAAAACCGATCTTACGCTTAACAGCATTATTTCCCTCGCCGACCAGCTGCCCACCGATACGAACTTCCCCCTGATCCTGGCGCAACAGGCCGCAGATCATACTCACCGCTGTGGACTTGCCAGCCCCGTTTGGCCCCAGCAGCCCTAGGGTTTGTCCATGCTTGAGAGAAAAAGAAACCGAGTCAACAACCTTGCGCTGACCGAAAGACTTGCTAAGAGTTTTTACGTCTAATAGTAAGGATGTCATGTTGTCTGCCAGTGAACGAAACACGAGGACTATACCTGATAGTCAGATTTTTTTGGTCGTTTTGACATGGATTTTGAAGACGCACTTGATGACTGCAATTATCAGCTCACATTGACACTTCAAATTGACACTTCAATAAATTAAGATTTCAAAGAAACAAGCGGTGCAACAATCGCCAGCGATGAATTGAGCATCACGAATGGCGTCAGAACTGTTAAGATCGCGACCTGATTTCACTCTTTTGTTAACATGAAACGTCTTACTCTTTCGCTCATCGTTTTGCTAACGACGCTTTGCTCGTATCCTACGCTGGCTGCGGATAAACCTTGTGGCGGAACTGGAAATAGCCAGCCTTGCCAATCTGTACCGCAGCCCAGTTCAGCACCTGCAGCACCGGCGACACTGATGGTGTCCATCCAGGATCAGGTGGCTGCGGCCTCGCTAGCATCCGAAGCTGCGGCAATGGAAGCCAAAGAACCACGTAAAAGCGTGCTGCGCGACAACGTCTATTTCAATGCGATTTTCTGGATACTGGCGCTGTTAGCGCCATTGGGTGCGGGGATGATGATCGTTTTAAATTTGCTTGAATATCGCTTCAAACGTCAGGACAAGGTTGAGGACTGAACAAGAAAGTTACGTTTCAATTTATAAACCGTAAAGCAAAGCAGAGTAGAAAAAGAAAAAGCCCGATACCAGTGGATATCGGGCTTTTTCTGATACTGATGCTGATACTGCACTGACGGCGATTAATCCCCGCGCTCTGCCAGGTTTAAATTTAGCTGAGAGCGCATCATGTCCTCAGTGTCAGGGCGAGGCTTATTTCTAGCCGTCTCCAGACGATCCAAATACGCAGAGGATACGTCACCGGTAATGTAATGTCCGTCAAAACAAGAAGCTTCGATATTACGCAACATCGGGTTGATATCCGAGATAGAACGCTTCATCGCGGCCACATCTTGATACACCAGAGCATCTGCAGTAATTTCACGGCAAACCTCTTCTTCGCTGCGACCATAAGCAATCAATTCGCTACGGGTAGGCATGTCGATACCATAAACGTTAGGGAATTGAACAGGCGGTGCTGCCGATGCAAAAATAACGCGCTTGGCGCCCGACTCGCGTGCCATCTGTACGATTTCACGGCTTGTAGTGCCGCGCACAATGGAATCATCGACCAGTAAAACACTCTTGCCTGCAAACTCCTGCTTGATCGCATTGAGTTTTTGACGCACTGATTTTCTGCGGATTGCCTGACCAGGCATCATGAAGGTACGTCCGATATAACGATTTTTGATAAAGCCTTCGCGGTAATCCAGATTCAGTTTCATCGCCAGCTCCATCGCGGAGGGACGCGAAGAATCAGGAATCGGCATGACCACATCAATCTCACCATCACGGAATTGATTGCGGACTTTGTCAGCCAGATACTCACCCATTTTCAGGCGAGTCAGATACACGGATGCGCCGTCGATAATCGAGTCCGGGCGGGCCAGATAAACATACTCAAACGCACACGGATTCAGCGTTGGGTTCTCTGCACACTGTTCGTTATACATCTTGCCGTCGAGATCAATAAAGATAGCCTCACCAGGCTCTACGTCACGCAAGAATTTAAAACCCAACCCCTCGAGTGCGACAGACTCACTGGCGATCATGTATTCAACGCCACTCTCGGTATGCGATAAACCAATGCACAGAGGACGAATGCCAAAGGGATCGCGGAACGCCAGCAAACCATAACCGGCGATCTGTGCAACTACTGCATAGGAGCCGCGTACACGACGGTGCAGCATTGAAACCGCACGGAACATTGACTGAGGATCCAGCGAGTAGCCACTGGTGACTTCCTGGATTTGATGTGCAAGGATATTGAGCAATACTTCAGAATCGGAATCAGTGTTCAGATGACGCATGTCATTCTTAAACAACTCGATCTTCAATTCATCTGCATTGGTCAGGTTACCGTTATGTGCCAATACAATACCGAAGGGTGCATTGACATAAAACGGTTGCGCTTCTTCTTCGCTGGTAGAACCAGCGGTCGGATAGCGTACCTGACCGATACCGATATTACCTGGCAAAGAGCGCATATTGCGAGTACGAAATACATCTCGCACCAGACCATTTGCCTTATGCATGGCAAACTTGTTGCCATGACCCGTCGCGATACCTGCTGCGTCCTGACCACGATGCTGCAACAACAGCAAAGCGTCATATAACAGTTGATTGACGGGATTATTTGAAACTACGCCAACGATGCCACACATGGTGGACTCCTAAAAAAACAAATTAAAAACGATTCAGATATGCTTTAGAAATGGACGTGCCGCGTAATCGACGCAGGCAAAAACGGCATCACAGTTTGTGCGGAGGTCACAACCACCGGGCTCAGTAAGGCATCCTTCCAGAACGCCTGCTGCGGAATGGCAGTCATGCCACAAATCATCACCGCAGCCAGTACTAAGACGCAGCCACGCGCTAAGCCAAACAAACCGCCTAATCCTCTGTCGGCCAATTTCAGTCCGCTGGCTTTAAGCACAGCGTCAACGGCCATCATCAATAAGGACATTAGCAAACGCACGCCAATAAACAAGGCTAAAAATGCCACTATCAAACGCAACATTTGTCCAGGAAACAAATCCGGTAAGTAGCCCGCCAACGTCGCACTAAAGGCATTTGCTACGACAAAGGCGACGATCCAGCTCACTAGCGACAACATTTCTTTGACCAGTCCACGCATGGTACTGATCACGATGGAACAGATCAGAATAAAGAGCACCACGTAATCAAATAGCGTCACAACATCATTCCGTTATAGTGAATATGGGGATCATTAGTTGGGAATCAACTTCGGAGTTAAACCAAGCTTGGTCAGCTTGGACGCCGTCTTGTCTGCCTCCTCCTTAGAATCAAACGGGCCAATCCGGATACGTGTCACCGATTTATCGCCCGCAGGCGTGGTCGCTACTTTTTGTGTGTACGACTTGATACCGGCAGCTTTGAGCTTGTCCTGTACTTCGTTGATTTTTTCCTGAGTTGCAAACGCACCTGCCTGAACCACATATCCGTGCTCTTTGGACTGAGCCTCTGTGGCGACTGCCGGTTTAACGGTTTTGCCTTCCAGAATGGCTAAGGCACGTGCGGCGTCATCATCCTGGCTGTTTGATTTTGCCGTAGTTTTTGCGGATGCTTTGATATCCGCTTTTAATTCGGACTTGAGGTCTGTCTTGGCGTCTGACTTAGTGTCGGATTTGCCCTCTGGCTTTGCTTCGTTCTTTGCTTCAACCCTGGATACGGTTTTGGCATCAACCTGGACTTTTGGTTCAGGCTTGTGCTCAGATGTTTTTTCTGGTGTTTTTTCTAATTTCGCATCGACTTTCGCATCTGGCCTGGCGTCTAGCTTAGTCACCGATTTGCCATCGGCAAGTCCTACGGCTGGCAGAGCGGTGGCATTTTTACCAAGAGCAGGTAATTGGGAAGGCTCGATGATTTCTTCCGGTAGCTCAGAACGCTTATTTACACTTTTTGGCGCAACGGTCTGCTCAGCGGAAGGCAGTTTATCTTTAGACGGTATTTGAACAGCGATGTCATCTGCCAAAGGTTTTGGCTCTGAATCCAGCAGCAAAGGCAATCCGATCACGGCGGCGAGAACCAGAGCAACGGCACCGATCAGGCGGCGACGGGCACGTTTTTTTTCCGGCAATACCGGATCTGCTGACTTGCTTTTGCGTGCATTTTCAGCACGTTTGCCGCTACCACGCGCCGGCTTGGTCTCATCTTCAGTACGAGCACGAAATTCGCCATCGTCCTGATCGTGTGATGCATCTTGCTTTTGTTTAAACAACGAGAACAAGCCCATGTGCAAACTTCTTTGGTTAGTGAGTCGTACGTTGACGGGCTTTCATCACACCGGCTACTGTGAGAAAAGATCCGAAGACCGCTATTCTATCATTTTCACCCGCTTTACTGAGTGCGTGACGATACGCCGCCTCAGGATTTTCAAAACATTGAATACTATGTTCCGGATCACTGAGCACGCCGGCCGCAATCAATCTGGTTTTAATATGCTCGGCGCTGGCAGCACGTGGCAGTGGCAGGTCAGTCACGCACCAGTGATCAATCTTGCCTTCAATCTGCGCGATCACGCCATCGATATCTTTGTCCAGCATCGAACCGAATACCGCATAGGTATAGGCATGGAAACCCATGTTGTCAAAATTTTGCGATAAAGTTGCTGCGGCATGCGGGTTGTGCGCGACATCCAGCACCACGGTCGGACGACCGGGCATGACTTGAAAGCGCCCTGGTAGATCGACCATACCCAGTCCATTACGCACTTCCTGCGCGCCGACCGGCAAGCGATGGCGCAGGGACTCCAGTGCGGCCAATACGGCAGAGGCATTCAACAACTGATTTGCACCGCGCAGGCTAGGATAGCCAAGAGAATTACGGCGTTGCTCGCGACCGCCAAAGTTCCACTGCTGCTTATCACCGGAGTAATTAAAGTCGCGTCCAAACAGCCAGAGATCCGCGCCAATCTTAGTGGCGTGCTCAATCAGACTTTGAGGTGGTAACGGGTCACCGCAGATCGCGGTTCTGCCCGCACGAAAAATTCCGGCTTTTTCGAAACCGATTTTTTCGCGGGTATCTCCGAGGTAATCAACATGATCGATATCGATACTGGTCACAATCGCGACATCCGCATCGATGACATTGACCGCATCCAGGCGGCCGCCAAGTCCGACCTCCAGAATCACGACATCTAGTTTGGCGTCGGCCAGTAATTTACAGATCGCCAGCGTGGTAAATTCAAAATACGTTAATGAAATTTCCTTACCGCTCTGACTTTCAATCCTCGCCTTTTCTACCTCTGCAAATACGTCGACAAAAACCTGGTCCTTGACCGATTCGCCATTAATACGGGCACGCTCATTGAAATCCAAAAAATGCGGCTTGCTATACAGACCGACACGATAACCGGCCTGCAGCAAAATCGCCTCCAGCATCGCACAGGTAGAGCCTTTGCCGTTAGTCCCGCCAACCACAATCACGGGGCAGTCATAGCGGATATCGAGACGTTCTTTCACCGCGGCGACACGGTCCAGCCCCATGTCAATTTCTTTGGAGTGACGTGTTTCTAACAGCGCGAGCCAGTCGTTGAGATTAATTGGGCTAATAGGAATAGTTTGCATAAGATAAAAAAAGCCCGAAGGACAATGTCTCGGGCTTCTCTTTAATAATGAAGATGATTAAGCGACGGCTTCAGCAGATTGATTTTGCAAGAGAGCCAATAAACGAGCGATTTCTTCACGCATTTTGCGGCGGTCGACGATCATGTCGATAGCACCTTTTTGCAGCAAGAACTCAGAACGCTGGAAGCCTTCCGGCAATTTTTCACGTACGGTATTTTCGATCACACGTGGTCCGGCAAAACCGATCAAGGCTTTTGGCTCTGCCATGACAACGTCACCCAGAAACGCGAAAGAAGCAGACACGCCACCGGTCGTTGGATCCGTCAATACTGAGATAAAAGGCAGTTTCTTCTCTGACAGCTTGGTCAGCATCGAGGTAGTTTTTGCCATCTGCATTAAGGACAACAAGCCCTCTTGCATACGAGCGCCGCCACTGGCAGTAATACAGATGAATGGTACTTTTTGGTCGATCGCCGCTTGCGCGCCACGCACAAAACGCTCGCCCAATACAGACCCCATCGTACCGGCCATGAATTCAAAAGCGAAGCAAGACACGACGACCGGCACGGACATAATAGAACCGCCCATGACCACCATCGAATCGGTCTCGCCTGTCGCTTCGAGAGCGTCTTTCAGGCGATCCGTGTATTTTTTGCTGTCTTTGAATTTCAGCGTATCAATAGGCAGAATTTCTTGGCCGATTTCATAGCGACCGCCAGCATCCAGCAAAGCATCCAGACGTTCGCGCGCGCTGATACGCATGTGGTGGCTGCACTTAGGGCATACGTGGATATTTGCTTCTAGATCAGAGCGGTAGAGAACCGCTTCACAGGACGGGCACTTGACCCATAGACCTTCGGGGATGGACTTGCGGTTTGCAGATTCTGAGCGCTGTATGCGCGGTGGTAGCAATTTTTCTAGCCAACTCATAATTTCTCCTGAATTCGGCTTGCGTACAAATTTTGCACGCAAGCATCATGTTCTTCCTAGACGGTCAAACAGTTTCGGAGCGTATTTTACTCGTCTAAAGCCTGTCTGACACCAGAAATAAAGCTTTTTACAGCTGCCGCCGCATTTTCGTGAGGCGTACTTTCCAGTTCCTGAATAATGCGAGAGCCTATCACAACTGCATCCGCCAGCGTCGAAATCGCACGTGCCGTGGCACCGTCACGAATCCCGAAACCCACGCCCACCGAGACTTTCACGTGTTTTTTGATGCGTGGAATCATCTCCGCTACCGCATCCAGATCCAGACTTCCTGAACCTGTTACTCCCTTGAGTGACACGTAATACACGTAACCCGTAGCAATTTTACCAACTTGCTCAATGCGCTCATCAGTCGATGTCGGTGCCAGCAGGAAAATCGTATCCATCCCCTGCTCATGCATTTTGCCGGCGAACTCTTCACACTCTTCGGGCGGATAATCGACAACCAGCACGCCATCCACACCGGCCTCAGAGGCTTGCGCGATAAACGCATCTATCCCCATACGCTCAATAGGATTGGCATATCCCATCAGCACGACGGGCGTTGTCTGATTGCTGGTCCGAAATTCGCGGACGAATTGTAATACATCACGCAAGCCGACACCATGCAGCAAAGCCCGCTCAGACGCCCGCTGAATCACAGGGCCATCCGCCATGGGGTCAGAAAATGGCACACCCAGCTCAATGATATCAGCACCACCCTCCACCAGAGCATGCATCAAAGGCACGGTCAACGACGGTGCAGGATCACCGGCAGTGATGAAGGGAATCAGGCCTTTTTTATGATTGGCAGCCAATGCGGCCAATGTAGTTTGTATTCTTGACATAGTAATTTTTCGCGTGAATGACTTAAGTGACTTAGATAGCCTGGCTTTATTAAAAAACGCATACTCCCATCCCGTATATTTTCAATCCCTAATCAATACATGCGGGTAAGGCAGTATTTTATTAAGTTACAGTGGGAGTATGTGCAATATTGACTTTACTCAAGCGATTTTATTCAACCAAGCTAAGCTGAACTAAGCTAAATCGCCAAGTTGACTACCAAACAAGAGAATCCCCAGAAAGTAAAGTCAGCTGCTCAGTTAATAGAACTTTAGTCCGGCCTTTTCGGCCACGGTATGCATATCCTTATCGCCACGACCTGACAAGTTCACCAATATGATTTTGTCTTTAGGCAACGTCGCCGCAAGTTTGGAGGCGTAAGCGAGCGCGTGGCTCGATTCCAAGGCCGGGATAATACCTTCGATTCGGCAGCAATCATGGAAGGCTTTCAATGCCTCGACGTCAGTAATCGTGACGTACTGGGCACGCCCCATATCCTTCAACCATGCATGCTCTGGCCCCACGCCAGGGTAATCCAGTCCAGCCGATACCGAGTGCGTCTCGATGACCTGACCATTCGCGTCTTGCAGCAGATACGTACGATTACCGTGTAGCACCCCAGGTGAACCCGCCGTCAGCGACGCTGAGTGCTTGCCTGTTTCCATGCCCTCGCCTGCTGCTTCCACGCCGATTAATTGCACATTTTTTTGATCAATGTACGGATAGAAAATCCCGATCGCATTCGAGCCACCGCCGACACAAGCCAGCACAGCGTCCGGCTGCCGACCGGTCATTTCCGGCATCTGCCATAAGCATTCCTCACCAATCACGGATTGGAAGTCACGCACCATCATAGGATAAGGATGTGGGCCAGCGACGGTACCGATGATGTAAAACGTGTTGTCCACATTGGCAACCCAGTCGCGCATCGCCTCATTCAGCGCGTCTTTTAAGGTCTTGGAACCCGACTCAACTGGCACCACGGTCGCGCCAAGCAGCTTCATGCGATAAACGTTTTGCACCTGGCGCTTGACGTCTTCCGACCCCATATAGACTATGCATTCCAAGCCAAAACGTGCACAGATTGTCGCCGTTGCCACGCCATGCTGCCCTGCACCTGTTTCAGCAATCACACGCGGTTTGCCCATGCGTCTGGCGAGCAAAGCCTGTCCGATGACGTTATTGATTTTGTGCGCGCCGGTATGGTTTAAGTCTTCGCGCTTGAAATAGATTTGCGCACCGCCACTGATTTCGGACATGCGCTTGGCGTGATACACCGGTGACGGGCGACCGACAAAGTGATGCAACTCATCGCGGAATTCGGCTAAAAACTCTGGATCATTTTGATAGCGTGCGTAGTTTTCTTTTAACTCGTTGAGCGCATGTGTCAGGGTCTCTGACACAAAAGTACCGCCATATTGGCCAAAATGACCACGCGCATCAGGAAAATTGTATTCAGCCGCATGAAAAATTGCCTGCGGGTTAGACTGAGATGCAGACTGCAAACCCGGCTGGGTTGGCGACAGAGGATTGATCGTACTCATGATTTTACTTTCAGTGGCGATTAGCTAAGCGCATTAAAAGAGCGTAATGACAAAACTCATTAACAACGCTGATTAGCTAGTTTTCATTGTCTGCCAAGCGAACGGCCTCAATAAAAGCACGTACCTTGACATCATCTTTAATCCCTTTGCTCAGTTCGACACCACTGCTGATGTCGACCGCAAACGGACGAACCTGACGCACTGCGTCAGTCGCGTTTTGCACGCTCAAGCCACCACTTAAAACGACCCGAGGCGCGAGTTCTTTTGGGATGAGAGACCAATCAAAAACCTTTCCACTACCTCCGTACGCATCGACGAAGATATCAAGCAATAATCCGGCAAACAAAGGGCTTGCCGCACGATATTCTGATTCGCATTCTAGCAAATCAGCCGCGCTTGTGGTGGGCTTGACCCGAAAAGCTTTAATAAATGGGCGGTTCACAGCGCTGGCAAGTGCGTGACACTGCGCCGCGGTCTCATCACCGTGGAACTGCAATAACTGCAGCGGCACCGCAGCCACCGTCGCCTGCAACTCCTCAATCGTCGCATTCACAAACAAACCGACAGACATCACAAATGGCGAAATCTCTTTGACCAGATTCGCCGCCACTGCGGGCGTGACATAACGCGGACTAGGTGGATAAAACACAAAGCCCAAGGCATCCGCCCCCGCAGCGACCACACGCCGCACATCGTCCGCCTGCGTCAAGCCGCAAATTTTTATTCTGGTTTTACCGTTTTTATGAAACATGTTGATACTTTCGAATACAGAAACACCGCGATAGCTGAGATAATCAAAATTCTTTATGTGCAACCCTCTGCGAATATTACCCCATGCCCTTAGCCAACGACCATTTGCCAAGCGACCAAGCGCTACAGATCAGCCATTTATTCGGACTGGATATTCGAGCCTGTACATTTGACGAGGCAACGGCACATTTGCTAGAGGTTGCCAGCCAGCGCAATCATGCCAGCCGCATCGTCGTCACGCCCAACGTCGATCACGTCGTCAAGCTTGATAGTGACCCGACATTTAAGGCTCAATACGCCGAAGCTGATTTTATCTTTGCCGACGGCATGCCAATTATCTGGGCCAGCAAAACGGCAGCAACCCCGTTACCAGAACGCGTCACCGGTGCCGATTTATTTGTCTCGCTGTGCCAAGGTGCGATACAAAGACAACTATCGATTTTTGTCATCGGCGGACAACCGGGACAAGAAGCCGCGCTGTTAGCAGCGTTCGCACAAACTTACCCCGGCTTAAAAGTCAGTATTTTTTGCCCCTCAATGCAATTCTCCGCAGACGGCGAAGAAGGCACCGAAGCCACGCGCCTGGTCCAGCAAGCGCAACCCAACATCGTCTTCGTCTGCCTCGGCATGCCCAAACAAGAACGCTGGTGCTTCCGCTATCGTAAAGAATTTACCGAGAACAATGCACCTCTACTACTCTGCGTCGGCGCCGCCATGGAATTCGCCTTAGGACAAAAAAAACGCGCCCCGCTATGGATGCAAAAAATCGGCATGGAATGGTTCTGGCGCCTAGCCAGCGAACCGCATCGTCTTTGGCAGCGCTATACGACGCAAGGTGTGAAATTTATCGGGCTGCTTCAGCGCGAACGCCAATCGCAACGAGCGAAACGCCATTCACAATAAACTGACATTTCCATCTGTTGCAATCAATTCGCAGAGATAGGAAGGACATGCAGCTTGATGACAATTTGTACTATCCGATATTAAAAAATTACGCCATGGCATCCAGCGGGCTGCGTACGCCACCAGCTACTCTTAACACATGAGTGTAGATCATCGTAGTGCTGACATCAGCATGCCCAAGCAAATCTTGCACAGTACGAATATCGCAACCACTTTGCAATAGATGGGTCGCAAAACTATGCCGCAACGTATGCGGACTTGCCGGTTTATGGTTGCCTGTATGCCTTAACGCAGTAGTAAAAGCACGGCGAAATGTTTGAGCAAAAAGATGATGTCGGCGCACTACGCCAGATCTTGGATCAGTCGCGAGATTTTTTTGAGGAAACACCCAAAACCACGCCAGACTATGCTCGGCTCGCGGATATTTTTTGGCCAATGCAAAGGGCATTTCAACGCCACTTTTTTGCATATCAACGTCCATTTGCCAAAGTAACTTGCTTTGCTGTAATTGGTTCTGCAAATCACGTTGCAAACTGATTGGCAACATCACCACGCGGTCTTTCCCGCCTTTGGCCTCGCGAATAATAATCGCGCCTCGTTCAACCTAGAAACGGCAGTTGACCGCTCATCAGTGAAATTAAGTGTTTGATTCAATTGAATCATGTCAGTGTTTTCACCATCACCGTTTTGGTGAGAACGCTACGAATCTGATTGCACACTTTTTCGGCTCCCCAGCCTCGTTGCTCCTCGTTGCAACGTGAAGGTTGCGCCTCGTCTCGCCTTGCTGGGAAACCGAAAAAATGCACACTCAGACTCGTCCAACTGCCGTTTCTAGGTTCAAATATAATATCCTTGGTCCTTAAACGCGCCGCTTCCATAACCCGCATCCCGGTGCCATAAAGTAGCTTGGCGAATAAAGCAAATTCCGGATGACTGGCATTTAAAACAGCGAAGATCGCCTGCACCTCCAGAACCGTCAACACCACCGGCAAACGTTGCGATGTTTTTGGCCGACCAATTTGCTGCATCCAAGGCAAATCAACTTGAATCACTTATTTGTACAAAAACAAAATAGCGCTTAAAGCTTGTTTATGGGTAGATGCAGAGACTTGCCTATCGGTTGCCAGCATCGTCAAAAACGCCTCTATTTCGGGCGCCCCCATTTCCACAGGATGACGCAATCCAGACCAGCGTATAAAGAAACGTATCCAATATACATAGACCTTTTCTGTTAACAAACTGTAATGCTTATAACGCAAGCGTTCACGCACTTGGTCAAGTAAACGCGGTTTTACAGGCGTGATGTTTTTGTCCATTTGGTTATACTGTATATTTAATCAGTATAACCAAATATAGCTCACGTCCATGAGCATTTCAAGAGATGTAGAGCAAGCTACTTTTTTTGTTCCGTCGGTTATCATTGCAAAATGAAAATTAAATCACGTTAGGCTTATGAATTGTTCGATCTGTAACCGTGCATTGGGAAATCCAAGCGATCCACTTTCAATTGATTGTGGCGGCGATTGTTGGGGCTGTGTTGGTGAAATCGAGGCTCAGATGGGCAATGTCCAATCGCTTGTGAAAGTCCGAGAGGAATCTGCTCAAGGTCTTCGACCAAATTGGATTGAACCAAAGTATGAAGAAATTGTTATGTGTGACGGGAATCAGGATGAGGGCGTAATTCATATTAAGGTTGCTGCGCTTCCCTATCTTGATCCAGTCGAATTCAATACCGCAGAGGCACGCGCGTTCGCTGAAAAGATCCTTCGAGCAGTGGAACACGTCGAAGCTGGGTGGGTAGGAGGCAAAGGTCCAGCCTAACTCATCATTCAAGCGGATGTGCCTACGGCGCTCCGCTTAACTCAAACGTTAAAGCACAATGATTCCTTTATGAGCAATGTAGAAACCTTAATCAATTACGCTGAACTTGCAGAACTTGAGGGAAACGAATCTGCTAGTGAGCGTTCACGTGAAGTCGCGCGCTTGCTTAGGAGCGCGTGTGATGATTGGCCTGTCTTTAATTTGGAAGAACCTTTCGATCTTTTGAATGAATTGCACAAAGAAGTGGTTGGCGCGCTAACTTTCGAGAATTTGCGCGATTACGACGATAGACTACATCTAAGTAGTAATGCGTGGAAAAAGGAAGCTCTCTTTTCATTACTTGAGATTTTTCGTGTTTCGACTTCTTGTGATTCGTTGCAAAATGTTCCTCTTGAGATTGTCCTAAAGGAGCTGTGATGATTACCATTTTGAAACATATAATTCTCAAAAAATGAGCTTTAACATGACGCTCAACACGGAAACTGCTCAATTAGTCATTTCAACGTTCAGTACGTTATCAATCTTTTGCTCTTCGGTTTGTGTGCATCACGCGCAGTTCCGGGTAGCTCTGCGTTAAACAACACAAGGAACCACTGATGGGTGCGAAAACATGGATGCTTATATCTTGCAATGAAAGTATAAGCGAGACACTTAGGAAGAACCCAGTGTTGGATCGAGCAGCCACTGTTGAGTTTGCAAAAAAACTTTTTCCATCTGAAGCCCTGAAACCTCTTTCGGATGTCGATCTATCCTATACGTGCCCACCTGATAACGAATTGATTATCGGCTGCTTTCCTGGGTTGAATATAATCGCCGCGAAAGAATTTGGCATTGACTACCCGTCCAAATTGCCAACACAATTTCTCGATCCTGCGTTTGGAAATATATTGTATTTGCATGCGATGCACAGTACTGTCGATTGGTTTGCATATGCCATTTGGAGAGATGGCAAACTTCAAAGATCGCTGAGTCTATCACCAGACAGTGGCGTTCTCGAAGACATTGGTACAAAATTGACGTTTGAAGAACCATACTGGAACGGACAACATCCTGCGGTTGATCCAGAAGAAGATGAATCTGAATATCCGTTTGCTTTTCATCCTTTGGAATTGGCTGAATCCGCGTTGCTTGAATTTTTTGGATATCAACTTGAGGGAGCGATTGACTCATCGCAGATTGAACCGGAGAGTATTTCTTTGATGCGCTTCAAACGATCAAGAACTTGGTGGAAACTATGGTAGTTCATTGTTTAACAGGTCGGTCGTCGGGGAATCGCCGGTGATGGTTTCTCCCTTTATTAATTTTATGGTGGCGGCGATCCCGGCACCTCTGCGTTAGCCACCGAAAAAAACCATGCGCTTCCTATATCCATGCGATCCATTTGATAAGAAGAAACCTGGCGAGGCTTACGAAGAAGACTTTCTGGCGGCGCAAGCTGCAGGGTTGTCGTGCTCGCTGTATTCCGCTGAAGATTTTGAACAAGGTGAATTTAGACCAAATCCATCTTTTTCGGAAGGCGATGAAATCATCTATCGTGGTTGGATGCTCACACCAGACAATTACCAGAAACTGCAAAATGCCATTGAAGCCAAAGGTGCAAGAGCACTGACAACTTCTGCCCAATATCAACATTGTCATTACCTGCCTGAGTGGTACTCCTTATGCGAGGACTTCACACCAAAAACTGTATTCTTAAGCAAAGATGCTGATTTTTCATCCTCGCTTTTGACATTGGGATGGTCGGCCTATTTTGTTAAAGACTACGTGAAGTCACTCACGACATCTCGTGGCTCTATCGCAGAAAATGTTGCCGAAGTATTCGAAATTGTGGCGTTAATCGAGAAGTTCCGAGGGCAAATCGAAGGCGGTGTCTGTGTAAGAGAATATGAGAACTTACTCCCCGACACAGAAGAGCGTTACTTTGTGTTTAACCACATTGCCTATGCAGGTGATGGTGTCGTGCCGAAGATTGTTCGAATTATTGCATCAAGAATTCGCAGCCCTTTTTTCTCCGTTGATATCGTGCATAATTCAGACGGGCAACCAAGGTTAATTGAACTTGGAGATGGTCAAGTTTCAGACAAAAAGAAATGGCCTGCCGATCGATTTTCTGAGATTTTCATTGGCTAACATGACGGTCGGCAGGGAATCGCCGCGAACCATTTCAATGTTATTTTATTTATCGGTGGCGGCGATCCCGGCACCTAAACGTTATCTAATTGAGCACCACCATTGAGCAAACCCGTTATAGCCCGCCAAAATCAATCCCCTAAGAAAACCGCCTACCAGTTTTAAACTCTTCCGTCGCCTTCACCAACTCACTCGCAATCCCCGGCTCCATCGCGGCATGCCCAGCGTTGACGATCACGTGGAAGGCGGCTTCTGGCCAGGCCTGATGCAGGCGGTAGGCTGATACTGGCGGGCAGATGACGTCGTAGCGGCCTTGCACAACGACGGCTGGCAGATGGCGGATTTTGCCGATTTGCTGGATCAGTTGATCCTCTTCCATGAAGGCGCCGTGCAGCATGTAATGCGCTTCTAAACGACCGATGCCGAGGCTAACCGCGTCTGACTCAAAATCTTCAATTGCTTGCGGCTGTGGCTCTAGGAACAGGCAAGATCCTTCGTAGCGGCTCCAGTTGCGGGCGGCCTCCATGTAGATTGCGGGGTCATCGCAAAACAGGCGCTTGACGTAGGCTTGCAGCAGATCGTGGCGCTCTTCAGCGGGGATGGCGTCGGCAAAGCGCTGATGCACTTCGGGGTAGAAATTGCCCATGCCGTTGACGAACCATTCAACTTCGGCCTTGGTGCACAGGAAGATGCCGCGCAGGATAAAGCCGAGGCAGCGCTCCGGATGCGCTTCGCCATAGGCTAGCGCGAGTGTGGAGCCCCATGATCCGCCAAAGACCAGCCAGTCGGAGATGCCAAGCATGACGCGGATTTTTTCGATATCGTCGATCAGGAGCGGCGTCGTGTTGTTACGGTATTCGCCTAACGGAGTAGATTTGCCGGCGCCGCGCTGATCGAACAGGACGATGCGGTAATGCGCCGGATCAAAAAAGCGCCGGTGTGTCGGCGACGTGCCACCGCCTGGTCCGCCATGCAAAAACAGTACCGACTGCCCATCGGGATTGCCGCTCTCTTCCCAATACAAGGTGTGCAATTCATCGACCTTGAGCATGCCGGTCTTGTAGGGTTCAATCGGCGGGAATAGGGAAAAATTCGAGGAGAAATTCGGAGATGGATTCGACATAGTTACCTGACATTTGATCACTTACTCCGGTAGATACTTAAATACATACTGGGTAAGAGTATTAAAAATTGACTAGAGTAATATTACGGATATATGCCTGTTTTTGCATATACTCCCCTATTTAAGCATTTTCATGCGCCTTCACGCATCTTTCATGCGCTCTGATACGCTATCACACGCTCTTATGCGTCCGTATGCGTCCCTATGCATCTTTTACGATGCAGACAACGCGCGCCAGGTCGCAAAACCTGCAAAACAAAACGCGATTGATCCGATCAGATGCAGGCCGCTATGCGCCAGCGCCCAGCCATAATCACCGCGCTGTAACAGTCCCATGGCCTCTGCGGAGAAAGTCGAGAATGTCGTTAAGCCACCCAAAAAACCCGTCACAGCAAGCAAGCGCCACTCGGGTGACAGATGCGGATTCGCAGCAAAAAAGGCGACGCAGATGCCGATCAGATAACCGCCGCCAAGATTCGCAATCAAGGTGCCAACTTGCACTTGCAATGCGACACTATTGAACCAGATTCCCAATGCCCAGCGCAGCCACGCACCGAATGCGGCACCGACACCTACAGCAATAAATCCTAATCCGCTCATGCTGACTCCTTACCCACATTTGTTGAAATCGTGCCGCCGAGCTGCCATTTATTAAGCGCATGATCATCGGTCTCCCGCGCATCGACCCAGCGCGCACCTTGGGATGTTTGTTCTTTTTTCCAGAACGGCGCTTGCGTCTTTAAGTAGTCCATGATGAACTCACAGGCGGCGAACGCTTCTCCACGATGTGCCGACGCGACGGCAACCAGAACGATCTGATCGAGCGGCTGCAGTATGCCAACCCGATGAATCACCAGCGCATCGAGCAATTGCCAGCGCTGCCCTGCCTGCTGCACGATATCGTCCAGAGATTTTTCGGTCATGCCAGGATAATGCTCCAGCTCCATTGCCTGCACATCCAGATCATCATTAAGGTCGCGCACGAGGCCAACAAAACTCACCACCGCACCGATCGCCGGCTTACCAGCGCGCATTTTTGCCAGCTGGGTGCTGACATCAAAATCTTCAGTTTGTACAAAGACGGCCATGACGTTTAACCACCCGTCACAGGAGGGAAAAACGCGACTTCGCAGCCATCCTCAATCAACGTCGCTACATCTGTCATCTGCTGATTGCAGGCCATGCGCAAGGCACGTCCTTCAGCAAGCGCCTCTGCCCAGACGCCGCCGCGCGCAACCAGCCAGTGACGCACATCGCCGACGGTCAGGACCGTATCCGGCAAGCTGACCAGCTCTTCAGAAGTCGCCAGCTTCTCGCGGATACTGGCAAAAAAACGTAAGTGAATTTTCATAAGGGAGAAGTGAACTACAACAATCAAGACATCAGGACATGAGGCTAGCAAACGGAATAAAGCGCACCAGATCTCCCGGTGCAATCACCTGGCCTGGCGCTACATCGACCATGCCATCACCCCATACGGTAGAAGTCAGCACAGCAGAGCTTTGATTGGCGAACAGATCAAGGCCGCCACTGGCGTTGATTTTGACGCGTAAAAATTCATTGCGACGATCCGGTTTTGTCCAGGCAAAATCAGCGCGCATTGTATACGCCTGTGGCGTCACGTCGGGCACCCCTTGTAAGGCCAGAATAAACGGACGCACAAACAATAAAAAGGTCACGAAGCTAGACACAGGATTGCCGGGCAAGCCGAGGAAGAAAGCAGCATGATTGCTGCCCACATCACCACTTACATCGCCACTTACATCGCCGGTCACACCACTACTCACAACCTCACCGAACGCCAGAGGCTTGCCGGGCTTGACCGCGATCTGCCACATATTGAGTCGCCCTTCGGCTTCGACTGCGGGCTTGATATGATCTTCTTCGCCGACCGATACGCCGCCGGAGGTGATGATCAGGTCATGCGATTTTGCCGCCATACGCAAGGTATCGCGTGTCGCTTGCAACTGATCCGGCACGATGCCGTAATCGGTGATGTCACATCCGATGTTGTCCAGCAAACCGGTCAGGGTAAAACGATTCGAGTTGTAGATCGCGCCTGGCTTTAAAGCTTCGCCCGGCATCGCCAACTCGTCACCGGTAAAGAACACGGCCACTTTCAGCTTACGCAACACTGGCAATTGCGCCAGGCCGACTGATGCCGCCAGCCCTAACTCCTGCGCCCGCAAGCGTGTACCTGCCGTCAAAATAGTGGCTCCGGCACGGATATCTTCGCCCTGACGGCGTATCCACTCGCCGCTTGTCGGTGTATGAGAAATCGTCACCATGTCGCCGTCAACGCTACATTGCTCTTGCATCACGACCGCATCGGCTCCGGCAGGAATCATCGCACCGGTAAAAATCCGTGCTGCGGTGCCAGGCTCCAGCGGATCACCGATGTGCCCGGCCGGTACTCGCTGCGACACACGCAATCGCGCCTGCCCGCTGACGCAATCAGCGGCACGCACGGCGTAACCGTCCATTTGCGTATTATCCATCGGAGGCACATGCAACTGGGATAACTGCGCTTGCGCCAGTACCCGACCATTTGCCGACAAGGTCGGTATAAGTTGCGTCTCGGTAATCGGTTTGGCAGCACGCAATAAAAAATCCAGCGCCTCAGCCACACTCAACATCGGTTTTTTTGTCGTCATAAAAAATCGGTAAATAGATCAATAATTAGATCAATAAATAGATCAGTGAACGGATCGATAACAGCTCTGGCAATCTCAAAAAGCACTGAAAGCAATCAATATTGGATGAACCAGATTGTATAACGATCTCAGGCTTTGCTGATGCAGCCTTCCTGCGCCCAGCTTGGCTCGCTTGCAGAACGCAGGCTTGCTTCACCGTCTGCTATTACGGACGTTTTTCGGGAATATCGACCATGCAACCAGCATTGCCCACAGCCTATGGTAATTGAATCACGCCACGCCCGATCTCACGCACTTTACCGCCGACCTTGATCTGGCGCTCTGCATTGATATCGAGATAAAGATGGCTAGGCCGGAGCACTTGCGCACCTTGAGAAATCGCCAGACTTGCGGGCAAATCCCGCTCGGTTGCGATCCACCAGCCACCCAGATTGGCGCAGGCAGAACCGGTACCCGGATCCTCGTTGACGCCACCGCCTGGTTTGACAAAGAAATATCGCGAACGGATTTGCTGGCGTCTGGCATCACCCTGGGCAGCAGCATCAAAGGCAAACAGATAGGCGACCCGTCGTCCCATGCTGTTTGGCGGCCAGTGTTCCAGCTGCGCGCCATCTGGCTGAGCGCGTTGCACGGCATCGACGCTGTTAAGAGCAATCAGCAACTGGTCTGTCCCGGTATTCACCCACAAAGGTTCACACAGCAAATCTGATTCATCCAAGCCAAAAATAGTCGCCACTTGCTGACATGAGAGTTCACACGACAGGATTTGCGACGCGGCCTTAGTCGGCGCGACAAAGGTCCAGATGTCTTGCGCCAACGCGGCAGCGACAATGCCTGCCTTGCATTCGAGCGTGACGTGATTAGGTGCATCTGACTGCCCACCCGACTGTGCTTGAGATTGCGCCACCAGCTCATTGACGACATACGCCGTACCCAAAGTCGGATGCCCTGCAAACGGCATTTCCGCACCGGTCGTAAAGATACGCATCCGTGCAGTCGCCTGATCGGATGGAAGAATAAAAACCGTCTCGGATAAATTAAATTGCAGAGCCAGCGCCTGCATCTCTGCATCACTTAAGCCATCGGCATGTTCAAAAACACATAGAGGATTGCCACCGAATGTCGCCTCTGCAAATACATTCAATAACCGGTAAGGATAACTGCGCATGATAGACCGCCAAGTGAGGGAGGTATCAATCATCATAACGAACATTCACTGCATTGATGGCGTTATGAATAAAGAATCTGCGACAAACCGCATGGTTCAGGCCAACAGGATCTTGACTAGTTCAAGATCTCAATAATCGAACCCGCAATACTAGTGCGGCTTCTGGAGTGAAATACCTCTGGAAGCCGCATCAGCATTGCGGGTTCATTATCGACTACAGAAAAAATCTTCCATAGACAAATCAGGGATATTGCATCACCCCTGATATGCGCAAGATGATCGTTTTAGGCTACGGCCACCGCATTATCAACTACTGGCGCCAAATTCTGTGAAATCGCAGATATTGCTGCCTTGCTGCGATTCACTGCGCTGATCACGGCTTTGAATGAGGCGCGGACGATGTTGCCATCCAGTGCAGCACCGAATTGCGTCGCCCCCTGATCAACGCGCAATTCGACATAGCAGGCCGCCTGTGCGTCTGCACCAGAGCTGATCGCGTGCTCGTGATAGTCCATGAGCTTGATATTCAACCCTAGCGCATTGACAAACGCATCAATCGGGCCATTGCCGTGACCTCGCAGAGTTGCCGGTTTTCCGTTTTGGGTGATGTCTACCTCGATCTGAACCGATTCGGCCTGCGCTGTGTCCTCGCTCATGCGATGACCTACATAAGCGTAAGGGGTCTGCTGATCAAGATATTGCTGTTTAAAAATCGCATAAATATCGCTGGAGACAATTTCCTTACCGCTGGCATCGGTCGCCACCTGTACCGCACGGCTGAACTCAATCTGCAAGCGACGTGGCAATGACAACCCATAATCCTGCTCCAGCAAATACGCCATGCCACCCTTACCTGACTGGCTGTTCACACGGATGACCGCGTCATAGCTGCGTCCGAGATCCGCCGGATCGATAGGCAAGTAAGGCACTTCCCACAGTGCATCCGGTTTTTGCTGGGCAAACCCTTTTTTGATCGCATCCTGATGTGAACCGGAGAACGCGGTGTACACCAGATCACCGGCATACGGATGGCGCGGGTGCACCGGCAACTGATTACAGTCCTCCACACATTGACGCACCATGTCGATATCAGAAAAATCGAGTCCTGGATGCACGCCCTGGGTATAAAGATTCAAGGCCAAAGTCACCAGATCCACATTGCCAGTGCGCTCGCCATTACCGAACAAACAGCCTTCAACCCGATCCGCGCCAGCCATCACGGCCAGCTCAGCCGAGGCGACTGCTGTGCCGCGATCATTGTGCGGATGTACGCTGATGATGATGGAATCGCGACGTGCCAATTTGCGATGCATCCATTCGATCTGATCGGCATACACGTTAGGCGTGCTCGACTCAACCGTCGATGGCAAGTTAAAAATCATCTTGTTATACGGCGTCGGCTGCCAGATTTCGGATACGGCATCACAGACGTTTTTTGAAAAATCAAGTTCGGTCAGGCTAAAGGATTCTGGCGAATATTCAAAACCCCATTTAGTCTCAGGATGTTGTGCGACCAGTTCTTTGACAAGCTTGGTACCGTTGACGGCGATGGCTTTAATCTCTTCACGCGACATGCCAAAGACAATGCGACGGAACGCTGGCGCAATCGAATTATACAAATGCACTATCGCCTGTTTTGCACCGACAACCGACTCTACGGTGCGACGGATCAACTCATCACGCGACTGCGTTAACACGATGATCGTGACATCATCAGGGATACGGTTTTCATCAATCAGCTTACGCACAAAATCAAAATCCGTTTGGGATGCCGAGGGGAAGCCAACTTCAATTTCTTTCAAGCCGATCTGCACCAGCATCTCGAAGAATCGCAATTTTTTCTCAGGACTCATCGGCTCGATCAGCGCCTGATTACCATCGCGCAAATCAGTACTCATCCAGATCGGCGGATGGGTAATGACTTTGTCTGGCCAGGTACGGTTAGTCAATTGCACAGGTGGAAAAGCGCGGTACTTCGCTGCTGGATTAGTCAACATCATGATGAGTCCTGTTATGGTCAATGCGGGTCAAATTGGGCCAATTATCGTAATTGGATAATTGGATAATTGGATAAAGCGAGAATTTTGAATCGGGAGAGAATCGGTTGTGGCACCAGGCTACCTGACGGCCACAGAACACTAGGCCAGGTAACCGATCGGTAGTGGTAGTAGAGCTAGCGCACGCGCAAAGATCATCACAGCGATAACATCGCCAGAGATGAGCGTTACGAGTATGGACTTAAAGTGCATATGCCAGCTTTCTACAACGTCAGACTATTTTGTTTGGAGGTGGTGCCTGAGCACCGGAGATACAGCAACAGCAGGGAGAATTACTGAGCAGCGCTTAGTAGTGGCGCAGCTAGTAGCAGCAGCGCTAGCAAAGTGCTGGCGCCGTGCGATAGAGCTAGTAGGGATTGTGATTGTGCGAGATACATGCCACTAATGTAGGCGACGATACCTCTGGCTGTCAATAGCAAACAATCACAATGTCGGAAATTACTTAGTGACTGTCGAGTGACAGTCCATTGACGAATGAGTGGTATTTAAGTGACTGCTTAACATCCAACAGTCTTTTAAAATGCCACCGTCATGACGAACATACAGCTACTCATGACTGCGCAAAACCAGCGAGATACTTACAACGGTCCATGGCAACAGACACAAATTTTATTACCATCAGGATCACGAAAATACGCGCCGTAATAATCAGGATGATATTCAGGCCGCAAACCCGGCGCCCCTTCGCAACGCCCACCAGACGCCAGCGCCACATGATAAGCGCGATCAACCGCAGCCCGGTCAGACGCTAACAAAGCCACCATCTGCCCATTACCCACCGTAGCAATCTCACCGTTAAAAGGCCGACCGATTACCAACAAAGGACGAGCGGCAAGCGGAGACATCCACCCCGCCCAGGATTTGTCATGATCACAGAATTTCAATCGTAAATCCAGCGTATCCATCAACGCAGAATAAAACGTCAAGGCTCTGGGAAAATCTGTAATGCCGATGGAGATGTGGGAGAACATGGTTTGGTTTGCTTCACGGTTATTCAGACAACAAGTCTCGTACGAAATGCATTTGGAATTGATACTGAATTAGAGTTCAGAATTTCACTGAATCAGACTTAACTATGGTTGTGCAGTACTTTCAAACAGCGTAACTAATGAATAAAACTAAGGACAGCCGAGCTTGATAAGGGTTACAACGAAATTGAACTAATTGCTACTATTCTGACATTCTGTTAAATTATTATTTAATATATTAAAACAAGTTAAGTGTCATGAACATGCAGTTTGCGTTAGTCATCATCTGGAGTAGCTTAGTCTTTTGTCCGGCGCTATGCTTTTGGGTTGTTCGACTTGTAGGCAAAAACCCCGATAAAAGCTTACGTCGACCACTTATCATTAGCGTTGGCAGTCTTGTACTGCTGTCATTCGCAATCGCTATTGGAGTCAGTTCGACAATTAGCTACATTAATTTTAGCGCATTAGGCCTCGGATATTTCGCGTACTGCTTGATCGCCGCATCTACCCAACTCATCAAAAACAAATTCGTGCGAGCTGCAGCATTTTTTGTCACCAATACGCCAATCGTGATCGGCTATGTAATGGCTACGGTTGATTCTCTTGGGCTGTCTTTCATCGTTGGCGACTATGCGGAATCCCCGATCAAAGTGCAAAGAATATCTACATCTTTAACATGTGAAGTCCATCACTGGGGAATGGCCGCATCTGACTCTGGGTATACCGTCACTTTGTTTGAAAGTTGGCACTTATTACCGATAATCCAACGTCGCATTTACTCAGTTGCCACTAACGAAACTCACCCTACATCGGGAACTCCTCATGCAAGCTGCGAGAACGCTTTTATTCAAATGCAGAGAGATGTCACCAATCAATAGTGTCGCGTAATTGATTGCTCAAAAGGACGTAAATACGGTGGATTACCGCTAATTTTTATGTTCATGATATCAAATTAGAAAATCTACTGTTACCTTATCTCCTCCGAAACCACCCAGCCAACGACAATCTGTCGCGGGTCGCAGGTAATACTTCATGCAACATGGTGGCGGACAAAAATAAAATCATACTGCTCGCTTCGGGTGCGATGTCCAGGGACTCTGAGTCGCTGAGATGCAGGCGCAATGCGCCGCCCTGCTCTGTGTGCCAATCTTGATTCAGATAAATGATGACGGATATCGTGCGACGATCATCGTCTTGAAAGCGATCTTTGTGTTGCGCATAGAATGCACCGGGCGCATAAAAAGCGAAATGACTTTCGTAGTCGTCCAGGTTCAGGAATAGATCTCGGTTCAATTGCTGTCGCAATGATTCCATCCGCAGCAGATATTGATCACAAGCCGATGACTGTCCCGCCGACAACCAACTGATCTGATCGCTGCGGAGTTGCGCTTCTATTTTTGCCTGGATTTGTATTTTAGCTTGGGGACTTAACTGCATATCAGACTTTGTTGCACGCCCCGTCTTGGCAATGCGCAATAATTTTTGGTCGTTGAGTCCCTGACACTCTGCTGCCAATGCCAGGGTTAAGTCAACATCGAGGAAAATTGCCTGACGTGCCCAACCATATTCAACGAGATGATTGATAAAACCGGCTGACATAGTGGATGGTGAGTCATCGTCCGCGGGAACGATGCTCACTGAATGGCGATCAACATGAAATTATTTTCTGTATAGGGTGATCAGACGATGTCTGAGGTGCATGCGAATATCATGCGGCGGGTATGGCTAATTTTGTTCATCAAACAGAAGGAGAGAAAATCTGGCAGATCATGTAGTGGTTTATCTGCGTGTTCACTCACTCATAGTAACGCTGATCGCACTCGCCCTCGAAATTCATTTACAGGGATGTCCTAAAACGTCCGCAATTGGTCTCTGATTAGGCAGTTTTTTAAGAATATGCGTGATATTCTGAACTCACCTTCAACCCTTCCTTCAAAATAATCATGTTGCAACTTCGACCTAACTGTGAGCATTGCGATTGTGATCTGCCTCCCGATTCTGAGATGGCGCGTATCTGCACTTTTGAGTGCACGTTTTGCACAAGCTGCGCTGATCAGGTGTACAAGGGCATCTGCACCAATTGCGGCGGGAATCTGGTCGCCAGACCGATTCGACCGGCGAATAAACTAACAAGCTATCCGGCCTCACAGGAACGTGTGCACAGGCCTGCGACCTGACTCATGGTTTTGTTGTAAGCTCAGGTTCTGCTGTCCTCTCTACTCACTTTATTGCAAGTCTCTTCTCATGTCTAAAAACGTCCTTACTACGCGTCATTTATTGACGGCACTGATTGTCGTGTTTTTATGGGGGATGAACTTTGTCGTAATTAAGATTGGTTTGAAAGGCATTCCACCATTTTTGATGGGAGCATTGCGTTTTATGCTGGTTGCTTTTCCTGCGATCTTGTTTTTGCCGCGACCTAAGGTATCGTTCAAATTATTGGCGGCATATGCATTGACGATCAGCCTTGGTCAGTTTGCTTTTTTATTCTCGGCGATGGCGGTCGGCATGCCGGCGGGACTGGCTTCGCTAGTGCTCCAGGCTCAGGCATTTTTTACGGTCGGCCTGTCTGCGATTGTCTTTGGCGACAAGCTACGTGCCAGCAATCTGATTGGCATGCTGGTTGCTAGTGCGGGATTGGTCTTGCTTGGCAGTGCGAGCATTCCAAGCGTTGCGAATTCTGCCAGTCAAGTGAGCTTGTTAGGCTTTGCATTGACGATTTGTGCGGCACTCTCCTGGGCAAGTGGCAACGTGATTAATAAAAAAATTGGTCCTACTGCAGTTCTGAGCCTGGTGTCATGGAGTGCCCTAATTCCAATTATTCCATTTCTGTTGCTGTCACTCATTTTTGAAGGCGGCGATGTGATTATGCATAGCCTAGTTAACATGAGTCTGCCTTCTGCGTTGACGATTGTGTATCTTGCCGTGGCAGCGACTCTAGTTGGTTACACCTTGTGGGGGCGCTTATTGTCCAGCCTGCCTACCCATATGGTGGCGCCGCTGACCCTGATGGTACCGGTGATTGGACTGACTGCTGCATGGGTTTTGCTTGGTGAGGCGCTGCGACCTTTGCAAATCATCGGTGCGCTGATCGTCATGTGCGGTTTGCTGATTAATGTGTTTGGTGCGCGCTTGCTGGAGCGTGCCCGCACTTTGTTTACCCGTTGATTGTACGATCGTGCGTACACAGGTTGTTTATTTTTTGCTGTTACCAGATACTTTGTTGATTGATCTGGCGGGTCCGGCGGATGCTTTTTTGTTCGCGAACCGTTATCAGCAGGAAATTCGTTTCGAACTGAAATTTGTCAGTCCCATGGACAAAATTATCTGCTCAACAGGATTGCAGCTAAGTTCTTTATTACCGCTGCCAGAACAGATAGAAACAGACGCGATCGTGGTATTGCCCGGTTTGGTTGGTATGGATTTTCCGTACCAGGAAGCGCATGAACAGGCTTGTATATGCTGGCTGCGTGAGCATGTCAGCGTGACACACCGGCTAGTATGCATCTGCTCTGGCGCTTTGCTGGCGGCGCATGCCGGACTGTTGGCGGGTCACACGGCGACGACGCACCACGATCATTGCCAGGATCTGGCGCTGATCGACAGTTCTATCCGCGTTGAGGAAAACCGTATTTTTGTTCAACATGACAATATCAATACCAGTGCAGGCGTGACCGCCGGGATTGATCTGGCTCTACAACTGATCAACGACATTGCAGATCCGCTTACAGCAATAGCCGTTGCCAGGAATATGGTTGTGTACATGCGGCGCGCCGGATCAGATCCGCAATTATCGCCGTGGCTCATGCATCGCAATCATATCCACCCTATCGTACACAAAGTACAGGATGCAATTATCAAACAACCGGATTTCGCCTGGAGCCTGCCGTTGCTCGCAGAATTGGCCTGCACCAGCACCCGCCATCTGACGCGCTTATTCAAATCCCACGCAGAGATTTCTGTGCAGGATTACATCAGTAGCCTGCGACTCTCTCTGGCGAGTAAATTGTTAACCCAGACTAATTGGCCGATAGAGCAAGTTGCGCAAGCGGCAGGCTTCGGCTCGGTCAGACAATTTCGCCGGGTCTGGAGAAGTGCGCATGCAGAGCCCCCGGGACTATATCGCTAGAAAGCTGGATATCACCCAACAAGCGTCGTAGTCACATGCAGACAACAGTCCAATAGCGTTGGCTCTCTTTTGCTGCCATTTTGCTGTGCTTTTACTGCTGTCTTGTTGCGCTCGCATCGCTCCAGATCATGAGAAGCAGCAGAATTTGCCAGCATCTTGCGCTATCATAAGAGACATTTTATTGGCACTCTGATCGATACCCTGTCATGACCCAAATTTGCCCCAAATGCAGCTACATCCGCAAAGAGACTGACACCTGCCCAGCATGGCAATGTCCCTCATGTCAGATCGCGTACACCAAGGCGGGCGACACAACCCGGCCTCAATTACTGCAACCGGCAGCGCGCACGAATCGCCTAGACAGAGACAATTCTGCCGTCTGGAAATGGCTGCTCATCGCAGCATTACTCGGTGCTGTGTTGTGGCAGCTCAAGCCAGCGGGAAGGTTTGGCAGCAAGTCCACTACTCAGCAATCGGCTGACGGCAAGCAAACCATGCAACAACCGGTCGTGATTTTATACGGCACCACCTGGTGCGGCTATTGCGCTGCCGCACGTGAATTCTTTAAAGCGAACGGCATTGTCTATACTGATCTGGATACAGAGAAAACCACCGAAGGCTATCAGGGACATAAAAAACTTGGCGGTGGTGGTGTCCCTTTAATCGTTATCGACGGCGAAGTAATGCATGGATATAGCGAAGCCGGATTGCGTCAGGCTCTGGCACCATGGATAAAAAATTAGGGGGGATTCGGATGCGCAGGTTCCTAAAATTACTTTGTGTGCTGGGTACCATTTTGCCTTTACCCTTATATGCACAGAGCACCATCAACGATGTCAGTTGGCTAAGCGGTTGCTGGCAAGCGGCCGGTGGTGATGCCGGGTCAGAAGAACACTGGCTGACACCGGCTGGCGGCAGCATGTTTGGTGTGGCGCGCACTGTGCACGGAGGAAAAACCGTCGCGTATGAATATATGCGGATACACGAAGAAAAAAATGCACTAATCTTTACGGCAAAACCATCCGGCAAGGCTGAAGCCAGTTTTTTGCTGCTATCCCTCGATAAGCAAAAAGTCGTGTTTGAAAACCTGCGTCCGGAATTTCCGCAAAGAGTGATTTACCATTTACAGGAAAATGGCAATTTACTGGGCCGGATCGAAGGTCGTTTGCAAGATCTGGACAAGGGTATTAACTTCCCCATGCGTAAAGTGAGTTGTACGGGAAAGTGATGGGATTGTATGGTTGCATGGTTGCGTAGTTATGCTGCAGTGAGGGATGGCGTTGAGAATACCTCTGTCCGCATGACGTAGCTTGCCCGCTCCCATAATAGCTAATTTTCTCTCCGCCTTGGTCGTGAGCACGTGCTTGCCAGCGCCCTCACCCTACTCTCTGCTGCATGCGTGTGTGTGATGCTGGATGATTGTGTATTGCTATGCGCTCACATGAACGAACGAAAGTATTCGTTGTGTGTAGACCGGATATTGTGCATCTCCTGATATCTATTTTTTTAAATTCTCATAAAAAACCGGAAGTATTTTTCAATACGTCCGGCTTTCAGATTCTGGCTCGCTGCTATTCTACAAACCAGTGTGACTCGCGATAAACGATTTCATTTTTTCGACATCCGCCGTCATTACCTCGAATCGTTGCGGCAAGGCTTCAATGTTTTCAAAACCAGCCGGACGCTGTGCGTCTCGTCCCAGCGCTTCTTTTATGGTTTCATTAAACTTTGCTGGCAAGGCGGTTTCTAATACGATCATCGGGACACCTTGCTCCATGCGCTCCATAGCAACCTTGATACCGTCAGCCGTATGCGTATCAACCGTAATGCCGTAATTTTTTTCAACCTGACGTATCGTCGTCAAACGATCAGCATGAACAGATTTGCCGGACTCAAAACCGAAGCGGGCGATTTTATTAAACTCATCGCCATCACTGCCTGGCTTACCGGATAAATCAAAACCACCTTCCGTTTCTACCTTGCGAAATAAGGCTGCCACGCGGGCACTGTCGCCGTCCAGCAGATCATGGATGAAGCGTTCAAAATTGGAGGCCTTAGAAATATCCATCGACGGGCTAGTGGTATGCCAGGTCTCGGCTGATTTTCGTACGCGGTACACGCCGGTGCGGAAGAATTCATCCAGCACATCATTTTCATTCGTCGCTACTACGAGCTTGGCAATAGGCAGGCCCATCATGCGAGCGATATGTCCGGCACAGATGTTACCGAAATTACCCGATGGCACTGTGAACGAAACCTTTTGATCATTGCTGCTAGTCGCGCTCAAATATCCGCGGAAGTAGTACACCACCTGCGCGACAACACGTGCCCAGTTGATCGAATTAACAGTGCCGATTTTTTGACGGGCTTTGTAGTCAAGATCATTGGAGACGGCCTTGACCATGTCCTGACAATCATCAAACACACCTTCGACAGCGATGTTAATAATATTCGGATCTTGCAGACTGAACATTTGCGCAGTCTGGAAGGCACTCATTTTTTTATGTGGTGACAGCATAAAAACACGGATACCTTGTTTGCCGCGCATCGCATATTCAGCGGCACTACCCGTGTCACCGGAGGTTGCACCAAAAATGTTGAGCTCGGCCTGATGCTTAGTCAGGGTGTATTCAAACAAATTACCTAGCAATTGCATCGCCATGTCTTTGAAGGCCAGTGTCGGGCCATTCGACAGGGCTTGTAATATCAGTTTGCGGCCATCTTTGTCTTCCAGAACGCGCAAAGGCGTGATTTGCGCAGTATCCTCGCCCGCACGGACATTACGGTAGACATCCGCAGTGTAGGTTTTATCAGTGATGGCTTTGAGATCAGCGACGGGAATATCTGTCGCAAATTTTTTGAGCACTTCCAATGCCAGGTCGGCATAGGACAGTGTGCGCCAGACATTGAGTTCCTCGCCGCTCACTTGCGGATAAGATGTTGGCAAATACAGGCCTCCATCAGGAGCCAGACCACCTAAAAGTATTTCGGAAAAATTGGGGTGTGCGGCATATCCGCGAGTTGAAGCGTATTGCATAGGATGACTGACGAAATTGGAAGAGTTGGACGAATATTCTTTGTATTATATCGCCCTTACCCTGCTCCAGCCTGCGAAAATTTGGTCAAACCTCGGTTTAGAGCGATTCTGCGCCTTTGGCTGTACTCATGGCAAAGTCAGCTGTACGTAAATATCTGACCAGAATGAAGTACCTGGAAAATATTATCAGATAGTAATAGCTTCATTTATATCTTAACCCGCACCCTATCCGGCCAGACGCTCAGGGTGGCTGTACACGACAAAACCTTTTTCACGGACGAAGCCAATCAGGCAAATGCCCGCACGTTCGGCAATACTGATTGCCAGTGTGGTCGGTGCTGAGATGGTTGCGAGTATCGCGATACCGGCACGTGCCGCCTTTTGCACCAGCTCGTAGCTTGCACGACTCGTCATGACTGCAAACCCGGTCCGGGATGCAAGTGATGTCGCTATCAACGAGGTGGCTGATTGTTCGCGGAACTGACGCCGAGTATCAGCCGTCAATGCACCAATCAATTTATCGAGTGCATTATGGCGGCCGACGTCTTCTCTGACGATCTGTATTTCGCCATGTAAGTCACTCCATGCAGCCGCATGTAAAGCACCGGTCAACGCGTTGACGGGTTGCTTAGACTGCAACTCTTCAAAAGCTTTTGCCAATGCCTGTTTGCCGACTTGTACATCACGAACAATGAATGGCGCGGCCAAATCCAGAGCCGTCAGGCTCTCAAGTCCGCACAGGCCGCAGCCAGTTTTACCGGACAAACTGCGTCGCTTATCTTTTAAACGCACGAAGCAATCGGACGCAATCGTAATCTGTACTTCTATACCCAATGCCGGTGCACTTTGTATGCACTCAATATCGTAAATCTGATCAGGCCGATCCACGATTTGCTCTGCCAGACTGAAGCCAATAGCGAAGTCTTCCAGATCCATGGGCGTTGCCATCATGACGGCATGAGAAACACCATTAAAAACCAGCGCTACCGGAATTTCTTCCGCAATGGCATCATCGGTACGCTCGCTTATGTTGGTGGAAAATTTGTGTCGTTCGATGGACAAGCGACGGCTGGCACGCGCCATTTCATCGGGTTGAGTCATTTTGTCGCGATGCATGCTGCACGCCCTTTTTCAGTCAATATCAGCATCGTTCTGTCGCCATCTTGTTCGACATGCACCCAGCCCAGACCTGGTTGCTGGCCTATGCAGTAGTCACCCAGATAGGCAACACAGCGCAACAAGCTGCTATGTCGTGCACGGAGCTTCTTACTCAGACGTGCGATTGATACAGGTTCAGACTGCGTCGCCAGCTCTGCCAGCAACACATCAGCCAGATCGGCAACCGGATTAGCGCTCGGCTGTCGATCTAGTCGATCTGTTAGTACATCCTCTGTCATTGTTTACCCGAAACTATTGCACTGCTATCGCTGGCACAGTTGCCTCTATGTGGGACGTAATCACGACCGGAATCGATTTAGAGGTCGGTGTACGGGCGTAATCAGCGAAACTCGACAAGGGAACCAGGCCGTTTGTTTCGGGGAAATACGCTGCCAGGCAACCACGCGGAATATTGTATTCCACAAGCATGAAGCGTTTCACCTGACGTCGCGCATTATCATCACACAAGCTCTCGATATCGACCCAGTCGCCAGCCTGCATCGCCAGCTCAGCCATATCGTCCTTATTGATGAACAAGACTCTGCGCTCACCAAATACGCCGCGATAGCGATCATTCATACCGTAGATCGTGGTGTTGTACTGATCATGCGAACGCATCGTCGCGAGATTAAATACCGGCGAGCTGCGGCTCTCGCGTGCCTGATGAATCGGCAAATCCGTCGGTACCGCATGCGCATAAAAGTTCGCTTTATTTGTCGCCGTTTTCCACAAACGCTCTGATGCAGTATTGCGCAAATGAAATCCGCCCGGCACTTTAACGCGGGTATTAAAGTCGGCAAAATCATCGAACACAGCAGCAATCTTGTCGCGGATACGGTCATAGTCAGCAACCAGCCACATCCAGTCGGTTTTGCTGCGTCCCTTCAGCGTTGCGGCAGCCAGTCTGGCAACAATCATGGGCTCAGACAAGAGCTCTGGTGAGGCCGGCGCATTAATGCCTGAGGACAAATGCACCATGCTCATGGAATCTTCGACACTAACCGCTTGCGGCCCGGTAGCCTGAATATCAATTTCTGTACGTCCAAGGCACGGCAGAATCAGGGCTTCACGTCCGCAGACCAGATGACTGCGATTGAGCTTGGTCGCCACATGCACGGTCAGGGCGCAGTTTTGTAAAGCCTTGTGCGTGAGCTCTGTATCAGGCGTCGCCGTGGCAAAGTTACCACCGAGCGCGAAGAAGACTTTATTTGGCGCATCCAGCATCGCCTGAATTGCGCCAACGGTGTCATAACCATGCTCCCGTGGTGGCACAAAATCAAATACCTGTCCAAGCCTGTCCAGGAAAGCCGTATTCGGTTTTTCATAAATGCCCATAGTGCGATCACCCTGAACATTGCTGTGACCACGCACAGGGCAAGGTCCGGCACCGGGACGACCGATATTGCCACGCAAGAGCAGCAGGTTGACGATCATCTGGATCGTAGCGACAGAATGCTTATGCTGCGTAATACCCATGCCCCAGCAGGCAATAACTTTGCCGGCCGCCATATAGATATCGGCAGCACGCTGAATCTGCGCACGCTCCAGGCCAGATTCACGCACAATCACATCCCACGGCTCCGCCAATACTTCCGCAGCAAACTGATCAAAATTCGCAGTATGTTCAGCGATAAATTCGACGTCGATAATACGCTTGGCACCGGCAGCCTGCACCGCAACATCGGCTTCAAGCACACATTTAATCATGCCCTTGACGGTTGCCAGATCACCACCGATTTTCAACTGAAAATAGTCGGATGAAATCGCCGTCGATTGCCCGCTGATCATTTCTGTCATGTCTTGCGGATTCTGGAATTTTTCCAGACCACGTTCACGTAGCGGATTAAACGACACAATCGCCGCGCCGCGCTTCGATGCGCCGCGCAATTCACCCAGCATACGCGGGTGATTGGTACCGGGATTTTGTCCAAAAATCAGAATTGCATCGGCAATCTGGAAATCCGATAAAAGCACGGTTCCTTTGCCGACACCGATCGCTTCACGCATCGCGAAACCCGACGGTTCGTGACACATATTCGAGCAATCGGGGAAATTATTCGTACCGAATTCACGCACGAATAATTGGTATAAGAAAGCCGCTTCATTACTAGTGCGCCCCGAGGTGTAAAAAATTGCATCGTCCGGCGATGGCAAGGCATTTAAATGCGTCGCGATCAAATTGAACGCACTCTCCCAGGAAATCGCCTGGTAACGGTCGCTGCTGCGATCATATTGCATAGGCTGGGTCATACGCCCCAGACCTTCTAGCCAGTAATCGCTATGAGTGGTGAGTTCTTTAACGGTGTGCGCGGCGATGATATCCGGTGTTGCGCGACGCGCGGTCGATTCGGCAGCGACTGCTTTGGCGCCGTTTTCACAAAATTCAAAAGTCGAGGTGTGATCTGCATCAGGCCAAGCGCAGCCAGGACAATCGAAACCATCGGGCTGATTCGCAGACAGCAGGGTCTTTGCACCTTTGCCAGGAATGCCCTGCTCGATAATTTGTTGCGCAACGCTTTTCAGCGCACCCCAACCACCCGCCGGGCGGTTATAGACCTGAACCACTTTTTTATTCATAACAACCTCAAGCATCAACACTGCAAACCAGTCAGTTTCTTACATCCTCTATGTATTGATCAATTGAACTAAGCGAACGAACCGAACATATACACGAAGAGACCAAGTGAAGAAACAAACAGGGGGAAAGAAAGATTCATCGACTATTAACTACTATTTACTAATTACGGCTACTTTAGATACTTTAATTACTGCTATTTATTACTGCTTAGCACTCACTAACACTGATTAAAACTGAATAAGTCTACCTCAGAAAAAAAGATCGCACAGAGGCGATCTTTTTTTTTGCTTAGTCTGCTCTTATTTGAACAAGACAATCGCTTTTTGCAAGGTAATCCATATACCAATTGAGAGCGGAATACCTACCGCTGCCCAAGCAAATACGACCGTAACCGGGCTGCTAACCGTAGCAGCAACGACCACACCGTTACTGTCAGTGGTCGCTGCAACGCTGCGATCATGGGCAAGCTTGCGCTCAGCGGCTAACTCTTCTTCGGTCATAAAGACGCTGTCCTTCACCGGGCGGACCAGTAAATTACAGATAAACCCAAGCACTAACATCCCTGCCAGAATATACATGGTGACGTCATAGGCCTGGGCTTTTGGTACGCCATGTGCCAGCTGATATTCACGGATATACGTCACCAGAATCGGACCGAGTACACCAGCAGTTGACCAGGCAGTCAGCAGACGACCGTGGATAGCACCGACCATTTGTGAGCCGAACATATCAGCGAGATAAGCAGGCACGGTCGCAAAACCACCGCCATACATCGACAAAATAATGCAGAAAAACAGTACGAACAACGCCAGACTGCCCGCATGTGCCACGGTCGGAATGGAGACATACAAAATGAAACCGAGCATCAGGAAAATAAAGTAAGTTCCTTTGCGACCGATGTAATCAGAGATCGATGCCCAGAAGAAGCGGCCGCCGATATTAAACAAGGACAGCAAACCGGTAAATGCCGCAGCAATGGTCGCAATCTGTTTCTTTTGATCGCCGGTCAGGTCATTGAAACCAATATCAAGGCCGATCAATTTACCGCCGAATACTTCTTGCAGCAAAGGTGACGCCATTCCCAAAATACCGATACCGGCTGACACGTTGAGGCACAACACGCCCCAGATTAGCCAGAATTGCTTAGTCTTCCAGGCTTTGGACAAATGCACATGCTTGCTGGTGATCATGGCGTTATTCGCCGCAACAGGTGGTGTCCAACCCGCTGGTTTCCAGCCGGAAGCCGGTACGCGATAGCCGAAGGCACCTGCCATCATGAAGACGAAGTAGATTGCCGCCATGACCAGGAAAGTTTCCCATACACCGACTGAGGTCGGTGTAGCGAAATGACGCATCAGCCAATCTGCCATAGGCGAGCCGATCATCGCGCCACCGCCGAAACCCATAATCGCCATGCCTGTAGCCATACCGCGACGATCCGGGAACCATTTAATCAAAGTGGACACGGGCGAGATATATCCCAGACCCAGGCCGATACCACCGATCACACCACCACCAAGCCATAGCAACCAGGCTTGATGCGAGTACACACCGAGCGCAGAGATCACCAGACCACTACACCAGCAGATCGCCGAGACGACACCAGCTTTGCGCGGACCTGCATGCTCCAGCCAGCCACCAAACAAGGCCGCAGAAGAACCAAGGAAGAGGAAGAACAAAGTGTACATCAGGCTCAGCGTGGAGATTTTCCAGTCGCAGTTGCTGGCAAAAAGTTCGGCAATTAAGCCCATGTCCGCAGCACAGGCAAGCGGCTTGTCAATACCGATCGCTTTAGACAAAGGCAACCAGAATACTGAGAAGCCATACGCCATCCCAATACATAGATGAATTGCAAGGGCGGCAGGTGGTACCAGCCAGCGGTTGAAACCTTCACCAGCAATGGTGCGTTCCTTTGCCAGCAAGGAATATTGAGATTGAGACATATAACTCCATCCTTAGCTTGATCAAGCTTGAATAATTAAGGGGAAATGGCCAAACAAATAGCATGAGCATTTAATCAAATGCTAGTGAATTGTCTTATGAAAAATTCTTTTTGACAATTCATTAAATTGTAGCAAGATTGTTTTGCAACATTTCCTTACTGCATGCAAGGTTAATCAGGATTTTTTTCCACATACATGATGACGCTACGCAAATAAGTCTGGCAATCGCACCCACAAGGCAAACAAGATATACAGGGAGGAAGTATTTTTATAAGGCACTTATAAAAAGTGCGGCAAAAGGGTATTTTGTTAAAAAATAAGGGGAATATATTATTATCGGTGCAAAGTCGGTACAAAATCGGTGCAAACGCACTTTACATCAGAAAAATTACATAAGAATAATATCCGCAATCCAAGATCAGGTTGGAGGCGGTTGATGATCACTGGATGCCGTTTTTTTCCCAGCACCAGAATCTACAATAGCAGTCATCAATCAGCCAGCATTAGCGATGAATAACAACCATCAGAGCCTTTGCCTCGGTCTTGCCTATATTGCGTATCGCGTGATTTTTATCTGCCTCATAACGCGCCGTGCCGCCGACCTTGAGTTTTTTCTTCACGCCATCGACCTCCACCTCGACACTACCGTTCAACAGGGTTAAATGCTCAGTAGCACCCGGATCATGCGAGTTTGAGACCAGCGCACCACCCGGCGCCAGACTGAGCTCATACCACTCATATTTACCCGCCAGCTCCATAGGGCCGAGAATTTTTAGTACATAACCGGCATGCTCACCCGGCAAAGTCGGCGTCTCATGAGGCTCCAGCATGCGGATCACATCGACTTTCGGTGTCTCTGCCGATAGCAACTCGGCAATACCAACACCCAAGGCATTGGCCAGACGCCATGCGACGGCGATGGTCGGGTTGGCTTTTTCCCTCTCGATTTGTGACAGCATGGATTTTGAGACTCCCGCGGTACGGGATAAATCCTCCAGCGTCAGATTGCGATCCAGACGCATTCTTTGCAGAGTTGCACCGACTTCGGGCGGGGTATTAGCCAGATTTTTTTTCATATTTCCACTTGCATAGTTTTATAAGCACAGATAATATCCACTATATCGAACTTTAGTTCTACATATCGAATATTTCAATAGATTGAAAACATCTTACCAGAGTGCAACGCTGCTGGGATGTTTTATTCAGTTACACCGGAGGCGACCATGAGCACAACAAGCACAGCAACAACAACACCGACCGCAGATACTACCCAGTCAAAACAAAATTTTTTTAGCGGTCTGAGCCAGAATCTGGACACGCTGCGCCAGCAAGGACTGTACAAACCTGAGCGTGTGATTGCCTCCCGCCAAGGTGCAGAAGTGACCTGCGACGATGGTCGCCAACTGATTAATCTATGCGCAAACAACTATCTTGGCTTATCGGGCGATGAGGCGATGGTACAAGCCTCGATCAAGGCGACAGAGCAATATGGTTATGGTCTGTCCTCGGTACGCTTTATCTGCGGCACGCAAACAGTACATAAACAGCTGGAAAGCGCAATCTCCAGCTTCTTGGGAACAGAAGATACTATTTTGTATGCAGCGGCATTTGATGCAAACGGCGGCGTATTTGAACCTTTGTTCGATGAAAATGATGCGATTATTTCCGACGCACTAAACCACGCCTCGATCATTGATGGTATCCGTTTGTGTAAAGCAGCACGTTTCCGCTATGCACACAACGATATGGCGGATCTGGAAGTCCAATTACAGGCAGCTGCCGGCAAGCGCCATCGTGTGATCGTGACCGACGGGGTATTTTCAATGGATGGAACGATTGCCCAGCTCGATAAAATTTGCGATCTGGCGGACAAATACGATGCGCTGGTAATGATTGATGAATGCCATGCATCGGGCTTCATGGGTGCAACTGGTCGCGGCACACATGAACACCACAATGTCTTAGGCCGTATCGACATCATCACAGGCACGCTGGGCAAAGCACTAGGCGGCGCAATGGGAGGCTTTACTTCAGCGCGTAAAGAAGTGATCGATACCCTGCGTCAAAAATCCCGCCCCTACTTATTTTCAAACACACTGGCACCCTCAATTGCCGGCGCATCACTTGCCGTGTTGGAGCGATTGTCCTCGTCAACCGAATTACGTGACCGCTTGCATGCCAATACAGCGCATTTCCGCAAAGAAATCGCTGCACTCGGATTTACGATCAAGCCTGGCACACATCCGGTGGTGCCTGTGATGCTGTTCGATGCGCCTATCGCCCAACAATTTGCGGCTCGGCTATATGAACTCGGCATTTTGGTAACTGGCTTCTTTTATCCAGTGGTACCGATGGGGCAAGCCCGTGTGCGCGTGCAATTGTCTGCGGGACACACCACCGAACAACTGAACACCGCTCTCGCCGCCTTCGCCCAGGCGGGTCGCGAACTGGGCTTGATCAAGTAAATCCAATTCAATCATAGGTACTCAGGAAATCACATGGAAAAAATATTAGTCATTGGTGCCAACGGCCAGATCGGTAGCGAACTAGTTGACGCCTTAGCAGCACAGCACGGCGCAGACAATGTCGTTGCCGCCGATATCAGCCCAAACAGCTTGTACGGCGCCAAGATCTATCAGGTTATCGACGTGCTGAATCCAGCCCGCCTTGCCGATGTCGTTGAGCAATATCAAATAAGTCAGGTCTATCAACTGGCCGCATTGTTATCTGCGACCGGAGAACAGGCGCCGCTAAAAGCCTGGACTCTGAACATGGATGGCTTGCTAAACATTCTGGAACTCGCCCGTATCCGTGGCGAAGCGGGTAAGCCAATGAAAGTCTTCTGGCCATCGTCGATTGCCGCATTCGGCCCGAACACACCAGCCGTCAATACACCGCAATATACAGTCATGGATCCAAGCACGATCTACGGCATCAGCAAACTGGCGGGTGAACGTCTGTGCGAATACTATTTCCAGAAGTATGGTGTTGATGTGCGCAGTATTCGCTACCCTGGCATCATCAGCTACAAGTCACCTCCTGGCGGTGGCACCACTGATTATGCAATTGCGATTTTCCATTCTGCCTTGCGTGGTGAGCGCTATGAATGCTTCCTCGAAGAAGAGACAACGCTGCCCATGATCTACATGCCCGATGCGATCCGTGCCACGATTTCTCTGATGGATGCCCCTGCAGGCAAACTTTCTATACGTTCTTCCTACAATGTCGCTGGTTTAAGCTTTAATCCACGGGAATTAGCCCTCGCAATCAAACAAAATTTGCCAGGCTTTGACATACACTACGCCCCGGACAGCCGCCAAGCGATCGCTGCAACCTGGCCACAGAGCCTGGATGACAGCACCGCCAGCAGAGACTGGGGATGGCAAGCGCAAATCGGTCTGCAACAATTGGTAAGCGACATGTTGAAGAACGTCAAAATCAGTAACGGAGCGCTTGCTGCATAAAACAAAAAATCCGGATCAGCGAGACATTCTGGCATCGCGATGATAGTGATCATAGCGGTGCGGAATCAGACTTGATCAGGATATACGAGACAAAGGAAAATATATGGACATGCGGGTATTTGATTTATTTAAAATAGGTGTAGGTCCATCCAGCTCCCACACCGTCGGCCCTATGCTCGCGGCGCGACGGTTTTTACTCGAATGTCCTGAATTATTTAAAGTCAGCAAAGTCCAGGTTGCGTTATACGGCTCGCTGGCCTTGACCGGTCATGGTCATGCAACGGATAAAGCCGTGTTGCTCGGGCTCATGGGCGAGACGCCGCAAGATGTAATTCCCGACACAGTAGAAGACAAACTCACGGCCTTGGCTGACAGTGGCAGCATGAATCTGCTGGGAGAATATCCAGTCAAATTCGACATGATGGACGATCTGTTGTGGCACAAGCAGGAGGTCTTGCCAGGTCACCCGAACGGTATGCGTTTTATGCTGACGCGCAATGACGGCACGGTATGCGAGCAAGTGTTTTACTCCACTGGCGGCGGTTTCATTTCGACTGAAGCAGAATTACATCAATCTGCTCAAGGCACTGCCAACAGCGCTACAAGCTCCTCACTGCCCTTTCATTTTGGGACAATGGCCGAATTACTGGTACACGGTCAGCGCAGCGGACTCTCCATCGCCGCGATGCTGCGCGCCAATGAAATCACGCGTTGCAGCGATGCCGAACTGGATGCCGGTGTCGATAAGATCTGGTCTGTCATGAAGGGCTGTATTTCGCGGGGCCTGCAAATCTCCGGTGAGTTACCCGGTGGTCTGCACGTTAAACGACGGGCGGCCAAATTGTGGCGCAGCGCCAATGAAAGCGCGGATGTATTGCCGCATGACGGCATGCACAAGGTGAGCCTCTATGCGATGGCCGTTAATGAAGAAAACGCCGCTGGCGGTCGGGTAGTTACTGCGCCGACTAATGGGGCTGCGGGCATCATTCCTGCGGTTTTACGCTACTATGCAGAAGACTGCAAACCAAGTAATCCCGAGCAAGGCATACGGCAGTTTTTGTTAGTCGCCTCGGCGATCGGCATGCTATGTAAAAAGAATGCTTCTATCTCTGGTGCAGAGATCGGCTGCCAGGGAGAAGTCGGTGTCGCCTGTGCCATGGCAGCGGCAGGATTGACTGCTGCGCTCGGCGGCACCAACGAACAAATCGAATCCGCCGCCGAAATTGGTATCGAACATCATCTGGGAATGACCTGCGACCCTATCGGCGGGCTGGTACAAATTCCCTGTATAGAGCGTAATGGCATGGGTGCCGTAAAAGCAATTACCGCAGCCTCTCTTGCGCTGAGGAGCGACGGCACGCATCACGTCAGTCTGGACCAGGTGATAGAAACCATGCGTCAGACCGGTGCGGATATGCAGACCAAGTATAAAGAAACCTCTTTGGGCGGTCTGGCCGTTCATGTAGTGACCGTCAATCACGCCGCTTGTTAGGCAGAGGCAGCATGCTATATGCTCCATTGCCCGCTCATCCAATCGAGTCTTACAGCAGATCAGGCCTCCATATCTATTATCTGCTGCGGTTTAATACATTAATCTGACTCTATTTGTAATTCTCAAAAAATAAACTACTATTTTGATAGCGACTTTGTGCTGACGCAAAGTCTCGCTCGCTGGAGCATCTAGTCTGTAGATATCGTCCGCTCACTTGATACTGGATAGTTAATACAAGGGAAGGCATATCATGTACAAAAAGATTCTTTTACCCGTTGATGGCTCAGCGCTCTCACTAAGTAGCGCCAACGCAGGACTAGAACTCGCTCAACAATTGAAAGCAAGCGTCGTTATTGTATTTATTGCGCCAACCTTTCAATACCCAGTGTACGGCGAATTCATTCCACCAGTCACCCAGACCGAAGAGGAATATCAGGCAGCAATGCGAGCGCTCGGTGACAACTATTTTCAGCCGATCAAAGAATCTGCAAACATGATGGATATTGCCTGCCAAATTGAGACGAAATTCAGTGATTCAACAGCCAAAGAAATCGTTCATATTGCCGGTCAATACGGCTGTGACCTGATTTTTATGGGATCACATGGCCGCAGTGGTCTTGGCAATTTTTTGCTTGGTAGTGTTACGACTAAAGTTCTATCTATTTGTCAGATTCCGGTATTGGTGCACCGTATCAAACAAAGCTAGAAATGACGGCTCGACATACTCAGATCACAATCCGGAAGAAATTGAAAGAAAGCTGACGCAGCAAGCTAGCGCACTTCTAGAAGTCCCCAGTTGTAAAGTACAATACGCTTTACCTCATAGCAATCTTTAATGACTGCGGTGAGGTAAAGCGTATTTTATTTTGCTATTCTTACCCTACTCTATCAATGATTCGCATACTGATTGCAGACGACCACACCATCATGCGCGAAGGCTTAAAGCGCATTCTGGACGGCATTGAAGATATAAAGGTTGTGGCCGAAGCAGTAGATGGATTCGATACTCTGGAAAAAGCAAGGATAGGTAATTTTGATGTGTTGCTGATGGACTTGTCCATGCCAGGACGCAGCGGTGTTGACCTGATTCGCCAAATCAAGGATGAGATGCCTAAATTACCGATCCTGATCCTGACCATGCATGAAGAAGAACAATATGCGGTACGGGCAATCCGTGCTGGTGCAAGAGGTTATCTGACCAAAGAGAGTGCTGGCACACAACTGGTAACCGCTTTACGCAAAGTCGCCTCAGGACGTCCATATATCAGCATGGAAGTTGCCGAACAACTCGCGATGTCCGCTATGCCCGCCGACAACGGATTGCCGCACACGCAGTTATCCGATCGTGAATTCGAGGTGTTTAACCATCTCGTAAAGGGACGTTCTATTACTGAAATTGGCGACCTGCTACACCTCAGCGTAAAAACGGTGAGCACGCATAAGACACGTATTCTGCAAAAAATGGACATGACCAATATGTCTGACCTTGTGCAATACGCGATTGCCCACCATTTGCTTCAATCTGTCTGAACGGCACTGAGCCCCTCTCTTAGGCGCACGCGCATGAGACAAGATTGTGCGCCTATCCTGCTTAAAACCTGATAAGACGAACTGAGTCACCGCTCTTCTGCTAGGAATATTCCTACAAGAGACTCAGTAATTTCCGCCATCCAAATAAGCATTCTCTGATGTAAATCAATTCCTTTACTGATCATAATGAACTCATGCGAACACATGCATGTGTCCGTAAATTTATCTCAAGAATTATTGAGAAACGCATTAAAAATTTACCCAAGATCAGAAAAATGAGCCCGAGCTTAAACCTGTACATCGTTGAAGATTCTGTACTGATCCAAAATCGCTTAGTCGGTTTCATGGACGATCTGCCTGATGTTCATATTGTCGGCGTCGCAGGTGATATCAAGAGTGCTTACCAGGCGATTCTGGGCTCGGACACCAACGCGATGATTTTGGACGTACAGCTTAGCGATGGTAACGGACTGAGCTTATTAAAAAGCGTCAAACAAAAGAAACCTGACGTCAAAATTATCGTACTCACCAACCACGCTACCGACGCAAACCGCTTGCAAGCCATGCGAGCCGGTGCCGATGGTTTTCTGGATAAGTCCACCGATTTCGCACAAATACCACGCATCCTGCATAACTGGATTCATGCAGAGCCATCAAAGAATTTGAATTAATCTACCTCGTGAGGGAAAACCATGTCTACAGCCACTGTTTCTACATCGTTGTCGAATATCGAAGTGACCACCAGCCCGACCGCTTATTTGTCGGCAAGCGTATCGGCATCCGCGTCTAATGATGCTGGCTGGCGCTGTCACGGCACGCTATGGTCTAACCTGCATGAAGTGTGTGACTTGCTCGGCATTGCAACCCCGGCAGCGTCCGATGACGAACAAGTTTTGTTCCAGCATGTGCGTTACAAAGCTGGTCAGCGTATCCATACCATTGGTCAGAATTTCGATACTTTGTACATCGTCAATTCTGGTTTTTTGAAAACCGTATTAATCGACGAATACGGCAACGAGCAGGTATTAAGCTTTCCCATGAAAGGTGATTTGCTAGGTATCGACGGCATACATACGCAACGTCACGCATCGGAGGCAGTTGCTCTCTCTGATTGTGATGTGATCTTAGTACCGTACACAATATTTTCGTCTCTAGGTCGCCTCTATGCAGAATTAGAACAAGCCATGTTCCGAGCCATGAGCCGCGAATTAGTGCGGGAACAAATCATGATCGGTATGCTCAGTGCATTAAGTGCAGAAGCTAAAGTAGCCCGCTTTTTACTTAATCTGGGTGAGCGTTTTGCACAACTCGGTTATTCGAACAAACTATTTAATTTACGCATGACTCGTCACGAAATTGGTAGTTATCTGGGCTTGACCCTAGAGACAGTCAGCCGCACCTTATCTGCCTTCAATGAATTAGGGCTGATCCGTGTTGAGCAACGCCAGATTGGTATTCTTGATCCCGTCGCATTAAAAACACTACGTCGTTTACCACCTGCTAAAACCCGTCTCAAAGTAGGTGAAAAAGTCACCGCCCTCGTAGGAAAGAGCTTACTCCCGCAATGGAGTAAAGAAGTTGCGGTTGCACTGAATTAATATAAGCTTAGTTAATATATCGGCACCTGGCCTTAACCCTGGGATCAGCTTTCTTTATGACATCAAGGAGTCCGACATGACTTACAAAACCGTACTGGTCCATCTGGATGAATCAAGCCGCTCTGCGCTCAGAGTCAAGGTTGCTGCAGAGATCGCGATTGCGGACAATGCGCATCTGATAGGCACAGCAGTGACAGGTGTTTCACGCTTTATCTATCAAGACGGCAACATCAGCGCCAGTGATCCTAATTTGACGATCCATCTGAATTTTTTACGTGAACGTGCAGAAAAAGCGATCGCCAGTTTTGGTAAAAGTATGCAGGAATTCGGCGTGGCATCTTTCGAGAGTGTGATCGCTAACGATGAGGCAGGCGGCGGCATCGGCTTACAGGCGCGCTACAGCGATCTGGTCGTGGTCGGCCAAACGAATCGTGATGAGCCTTCGCCTTCTGTATTGCCAGACTTTCCTGAATATATCGTGATGAACTCGGGTCGCCCAGTATTAATCGTTCCTTATACCAGCGATTTCAGTACGGTTGCAAAACGTCCGCTGATTTCATGGGATGCCAGCCGAGAATCGACACGTGCTGTCACCGATGCGATTCCCTTATTAAAACGTGCGGACTTAGTACAGGTTGCTATTTTCAATCCAAAGGCAACACCAGATGCGCACGGCGAACAACCGGGTGCGGATATCGCGCTCTACCTTGCGCGTCACGGTATCAAAGTAGAAGTGTCAGTACATAAGACTTCGACCGATATTGGCAACGCCCTGCTTTCACTCGCTCATGACTTAGACAGCGACATGCTTGTAATGGGTGGTTATGGCCACTCACGTTTCCGTGAAATGATCATGGGCGGCGTGACCCGAACTATTTTGGAAAGTATGACCATTCCCGTTTTGATGTCACATTAAAATTAGCATTGATACCATCGTTGGATGAAGGCACGAGAATTCGTGCCTTTTTTTCGTCTACCTTTTTTCGCCACCAATTTTTATCGCCGCTATTTTCGTCAGAGCTAAAAGCAAAGATGGAGAAAACCATATGACATGCAAGAAACTCCCCTAAAATACAGGCTTGTCTGATTCAACCCGGATTTAACCGCCCGGATCCGTCGCCCTATGTTGCTGCATACTCCCAAAGAACTAAAACAAGCCAAATGGATTGCACTGTGCCTGCTGGTGCTGTCTTGTGTCATGTGGCTGAACAAAGCCAACTTCGCTCATTACAAAATCGTTGCATCCTTACCTTTGCATACGGCATTAGAAACAGCAACTATCGTTATTTTTTCTTCTGTGTTTATCGTCTGCTGGAACGCCTTTGGTGAGCGCCGTAAAAAGAGTAGCGTCATACTCGCCGTCGCTTTTTTATGCACGGCGATTTTAGGTTTTTTTCACGCGATCAGTTTCCAGGGTATGCCGGGTTTTTTGCAAGCAATTGATATGCATAAATCACTCAGTTTCTGGCTCATGTCGAGGCTGATCGTCGCTCTCACCTTGCTAGGGCTGACACTTAGTTCCCGAGATACGTTTTCATCGCCGTCACAATCAGTTGCGGTACTCGTCGCGGGAGTCGTGTTGACCACTATTTGCGTCGTTTTCATCTTAATTGCGCCTGAGTACGTACCTTTGACTTACTCAGCGGAATCAGGCCAGACAACTTTCAAGCTGGTGGGTGAGTCACTGTTGATCGGCCTCAATGTATTGACTGCGACTCTGTTATATCGTCAGGCTGTCCGTATCAAGGGCGAGCACGCAGAGGAGCGGCTGCATATCGATAGAGCTTCGTTATTTGTCGCCAGTTCAACTATGGCGATGTCGGAAGTGTATTTCTCTTTATATACCGATACCAGCGATATCTATGTCATCGCAGGACATGTTTATCAGTTTCTGGCAGCAACGGCGATCTATCGCAGCATGGTTGCTGTGAATATTCATGCCCCTTACGCTACCTTGAGCGCCGCAAATAAAAAAATTGCGAGGAGTGCCGACGAATTGTCTGTCCATAAAGAACGCCTTACCGGCATCATCGAAACCGCGATTGATGGCATCATCACCATTGATGAGCATCAGAATATCATTCTGGCCAATCCTGCTGCTGCTGCAATGTTCGGCTATGCTATAGAGCAAATGACCGGTACCTCACTTAATGCAGTAATTCCGGAGCGGCATCGTAAATCGCATGGCAGCCACGTCAAAAAATTTGGCCAGACTGGCGACACAAGGCGAAAAATGGGTGGTGATTTTGAGGATTTTTATGTCACAGGCTTGCGCGCCAGCGGTGAAGAATTTCCCATCGAAGCATCGATCTCAAGCTTGATGGAAAATGGACATCGCTTCTATACCGTGATTTTCCGGGATATCACTGAGAGAAAAATTGCTAAAGAAAAAATGGCTCAATATCATTCACAATTGAGTCAACTCTCCAGTGCATTACAAAGTATCCGGGAAGAGGAGCGCAAACATATCGCACGCGAACTACATGATGATCTCGGTCAACTTCTGGCTGCATTGAGGATGGATTTATCCCTGCTGCAACGCGATGCCGAGATGTCGGGCAAATCACAAAAGGCCTTGTCCAGCATGGATCAGTTGATATTAACTTCCATCACAACCTTACGCCGCATTGCAACCGATTTACGCCCACGCGCGCTGGATGAAGGGGGGCTCTACTTTGCACTGCAAACATTGCAAAAAGATTTTACCCAGCGCCATCAGATCGAATGCCAATTACGGGCAGACGAGGACCTGCTCAACCTGGATGATGCACATAGTACGGCGATCTTCCGGATTATCCAAGAATCACTGACGAACGTAACGAGGCATGCTAAGGCGAATAAAGTCATGATTGAGTTTGAGCGTACAAAGGACGAGCTAAACTTTTCCATCAGTGATAACGGTCGCGGCATTGAGGAAGAAGATATGCGCAAATCACGTTCGTTTGGACTGGTAGGAATGCGCGAGCGGGTAAAAGCAATGCAAGGTGAATTTTCAGTCGGCAGCAATCATGGCGAAGGTACGCGGATAGAAATCCATTTGCCGCTGACAAGCACTATATTTAACGAATCCGGCGCGTGAATTACCCTAAATTTGAGTCATCATTTGAACAATCACAGGGGTCAGCTTAAAAGCGTAAAGTGGCGTATCCTGACGATGTACTTTCCGGAGAATGATTATGTCGATTTCAGCCCTTAATGCAGGTTTATCAGGCTTGCAATCTTATCAACGCGCCTTGGATAACTCAGCAAACAGTGTTGCGAATGCCAGTACTAATGGATTTCAAGCGCAACAAGTGTCATTTCAGGAGCAAAAAAATGGCGGCGTTACTACCACAATTAGTAATGGCGTAGAAACAGATGGCAGCTCCACTACCCCTAGCGGCACGGATCTAACAAAAGAAATTATTCAATCTTTAGAGTTTAAAGTAGGATTTGACATCAACGCAAAAGTCGTCAAAACGGCAGATGACATACTTGGCACGATTATCAATATCAAAGCGTAATCGTTAACTACCTCCGACTGTGTTTAGCAGTGTTTTGCAACTTACAGCTGAGTCGCCCACCAATCCAGCAAACTCATCTAGGCGTGATGCACAAAAAATCAGGCATCAGCGACATATCAAAATACCATAAACCTGAGAGTCCGATTGTCAGTAGCAAGCTCGCTGCACCAACACGGACATATCGCGCATAGCGGCTAATTTTTGCGTATCGTATGAGACCTGGTGCCAACAACAAATAGGGCAAGGCACTCAGACCAAAAATCAACATCAACATCGCACCAGACCATGCGTCACCCGCCAGCAATGCAAACGGTGCAGCACCATACAATAAACCGCAAGGTAAGCATCCCCAAGCCATACCGGTAAAAAACGGATACTGGGATGCATTACGCATCGCCAGACTCAGGATATTAGTGACAGAAGAGTTCAGGCGAGCAAATAACGCTGACGACGGAATTAATGCCAGAACCAGATCTGTCCAGCCTGACAAACGCATTCCCAAATAAATTAATGCGAGATTCCCAACTACAAATAAGATCTGCTGAACCGGCAGATAAGGTCTGAACAGCATACCGGCAGTCCCAAGGCTGCCAAACAATGCGCCAACCAACATATAAGTAAAAATACGCCCGGCGTGCCGTAAGATTGCGGGAGGAATGACCGAGGCAACACTGTGTACAGTAGCTTGACCACTGGCACCAGGTGCGGCGTCTGCTACTTTGATATGGATCACCTTTTTTGTGGCAGAGTCACCCGATGAGTTCTCGTAACCGAGGCGTTCACCATCCGTGTAACCCAGCAGACTGGAGATTCCTCCGCACATACCAACGCAGTGAATCCCGCCTGCGAGACCAGCGGACACTGCAGCAATGACGAGTGGCAAAGTCAACATAAGCAATTAAGAGTAAAGCGACGAGCAATGAACAAATAGCCCGTATATTCTGTCAGATTGGGCATGATGATCTGTCCTTGATTCAAGCCGGATTTTCCGTCAAAACAACAGCGATGACGGGTCCACTTGGAAGGCGCATGCCATCTGCGTCTCTATGAAGTGATAGCGGTCTAATGAAAAATCCGGGTTCAATGTGTTTCCGTCATTAACAAAGCAGTTAAGCCACTGGATAACATTCCCAGCACCCAGAAGGAGAAAAAACCGATGGTGTAAACACCGGTAATATGTATCCTGATGCGTTCATCTAGAATGATCAACTCCATAGGATCAACCAGACTGAAAAATAAGCCCGTCATGACACAAGCCATTAAAAAAGCTGGCCACAACACGACCATCAATAATGATCGTACCCGTGTTTGGCGGTGAGTCGAATTGTGCGATTCCAAATCCTGTCCCCTTTTATTCAATGTCAAAGTTAACAGTCTCGATACTATGAGTAAAGTTATTTTGCTGCTTGTAGTTGTAAGGGCTTTTGCTCTGGATTAAACCAGTCACCTGTCAGACGCCATTCGCTTGTCTCCAGCTTGGCGTGAAATAACTTAACCTCATTGAATGACGATGATGATTGTGCTGGCAGATGACCTTCATAACTCCCCGGCACAATTTGCTTCAACGGCAGACGCCTGACTAACTCATTCACCGACGTTGCGTTTGCTGCGGCATTCGCCAGACTCAACTGAACTGTATCAGGCAATACACCGTTACCGGATAGCTGCATCAGTACACGTCCGGAGGAGTCTAATGTAATTGACGAGGTCAATTGAAGTGCTCGGGCACGGGCATCTCTTTGAATATCTTTATTGATCATCAAGCCTTGCTTGTAATAGTCCTCAGCAATAACTTTGTCGGCACCACGCCACGCAAGAAATCCTGTGAACAGACTTGCACACACCACAATCGCGGGCCCACCAACAACCAGCAGAAGCCAAGGTTCTTTGTACCAACGGTCGGCTTTTGGTTTTACCTGCATGAATATCGCACTCATATCATTCTCCTATTTTGGCACCAGGAACACAGCCTTTTCAGTGACTGTGATATTGGCAGCCTTACTATCCTTGACGATAAATCTGATACGGTTAGAGCCTGGCTCCGCCGCGCCGGGAGGTATGCGAACGCGCATTGGTATTGCTTTAGTCGTTGCCGCGTTAATACTCACCGTGGTCTCGCCTACGATGCGAATACCGTTGATACCTTTGACTTCAAACTGTACTTCTTTGGCAAGCTCTTCCGTATTCATGATCTGAATTTTGTAGACATTATCAATCGCACCGGTTTCCATCACACGCGGCATGCCACGGTCGCGGATCACATCCACTTTTAAAGGAACATGCAAAGCCAAAGACAGTCCGGCTGCGAGAATGATGAGGCCGAGAATACCGGAATAGACCAAGGTACGCGGACGAAAAACACGTCGCCACATCGCATTAGAATCAAGTTTTTTAGTCAATGCATGATCCGTGGTGTAACGAATTAAACCACGCTCATAACCCATCTTATCCATCACCTGATTACAACCGTCAATGCACGCCCCGCAGGCTATACATTCATATTGCAAGCCATTGCGGATATCAATTCCCGTTGGACAAACCTGTACACAAATACCGCAATCGACACAATCACCCTTGCCTTCCGCCTTATAATCGACTTTTTTATTTCGCGAACCACGAGGTTCGCCGCGTTCGGTATCGTAAGTAATTGTCAGCGTATCTTTATCAAACATCGCGCTTTGAAAGCGGGCATAAGGGCACATATATTTACAGACCTGCTCACGCATCCAGCCCGCATTGCCATAAGTTGCAAAACCATAAAATAGTAACCAGAACGTTTCCCATGGGCCGAGGGTAAAGCTGAATACTTCCGCTGCCAGTTGATGGATTGGTGTGAAGTAACCGACAAAAGTAAACCCCGTCCATAAAGATAAAATAAGCCATGCACTGTGCTTCAGTGATTTGATGCCAAATTTACGTGCGGAAATAGGGGAAGCATCAAGCTTGATACGCGCATTACGGTCACCTTCAAGTTTGGCTTCTATCCATAAAAATATCTCGGTATAGACCGTTTGCGGACAGGCATATCCGCAAAACAAACGACCAGCAACGGCGGTAAATAAAAATAACGATAATGCCGAGATCACCAGCAAGATCGCCAGATAAATAAAATCTTGTGGCCACAGAACCAACCCAAAAATATAAAATTTTCGTGTGACCAGGTCAAACAATACCGCCTGCCTGTCATTCCAGGTAAGCCAGGCGGTACCGTAAAAAAGAGCTTGAGTAAAAAATACCAGTACCCAGCGCCAACTGGCAAACCATCCATTTTGTGAACGCGGATATATTTTGCGACGCTCTTCAAATAAGGCTATTTCAGCCTCTTCTATCGGTACCGGTATGATGGGAATATGCTTCATAGTTTCTATCAAAGGAAGTGATGATAGGAATTGCGAATACCCTCGCAACAACATCAGCGCTTCTGATCATTCAGTGCCAGAACGACTGACACTGAATTTATTGTGACATCTTATTTTGCTGCATCTGATGTAGTGGCCGGAGCACTTGCAACTTCTGCTATTTGCTGAACGGCGGCCACCTCTGCTGTTTTTATCATTGCCGTCGGATCATTGGATAAACTCCACACATAAGCAGCGAGCAAATGAATTTTTGCAGGCGTCAAAATAGTTTTATGTGCTGGCATTTGATTATTACGACCTTTGTTAATAGTTTCCATCACGGTATCAATACTGCCACCATATAACCAGATTTTATCGGTCAAATTCGGTGCACCCAGTGCCTGTGTTCCTTTACCGTCAGCGCCATGACAGGCGGCACATGCTGCAAATTTGGATTTACCCAATGCGGCCTTGATCGGGTCATGAGTGGAATTGGATAAGCTCAATACGTAGTTGGCGACATTACGCACATCATCATCGGTACCCAACGCAGCACCCATCGGCGGCATTTGACCATGACGCCCCTCAGTAATTGTCGTCACAATCGTTTGAGGATCACCACCATATAACCAGTCACTGTCAGCCAGATTAGGATATCCCTTGCCACCTTGTGCATCAGAGCCATGGCACTGTGAGCAAGTATTCAAAAAGAGACGCTGACCAATTTCTTTTGCCTGCGGGTCCTTGGCAACTTCTTTGATGTCCATCGCCAGATACTTGTTAAAGATAGGTCCGTATTGCACTTCACCATCCGCCATTTCTTTTTCATACGCTCCAGCCTGACTCCAGCCGAAACTACCTTGCCGGTCACCAAGCCCAGGATAGACAATTAGATAGCCGATACTGTAAATAATGGTGAGATAAAACAACCACATCCACCAGCGTGGCAAGGGATTATTTTTCTCTGTTAAATCACCGTCCCATACATGACCCGTTGTTTCGGCCGGCAACGGTTTGCCGTCACTACCTATTTTTACTTTGACTGTAGATTGCGACCACAACAACAATCCACACGCAAAAATACTGATTGCAACCAACACTGCAATCCCTATACTCCACCATTGGTTAAAAAAATCTGCCATGATTATTTTCCGTTCTCATTCTCAATTGGCAAGCGTGCCAGCTCTTCGAATCGGGCTTTGTTTTTACTACTGAATGCCCAGTAGAGAATGCCCAAAAACACGATCAGGCTGATCACAGTCACAACACTGCTGACGATGGTGAAATTAATGTCCATGTTTCATTCTCTTCCTTAGAAATCTGACTTGCTAACAGTCGTGGAATCCGGATAACGACAACGCCATTAACAGGCATAGTTCAAATTGTCGTACCCTGAATTTCCTTAATTTTTATTTTTGATCGACGTACCTAAAATCTGTAAATAGGCGATCAATGCATCGAGCTCTGTTTTATCGGCAATCTCATCTGGAGCAGCCGCGATTTGCTGATCTGTATAAGGTACGCCCAAGGTTTTCATTGCCTTCAACTTCGGAGTGATCTCTGCTTTATCGAGTTTCGTTTTTGCCAGCCAGGAATACGAAGGCATATTCGACTCAGGAACAACTGAACGCGGATCATTCAGATGATCTCTGTGCCAAGCGTCGCTGTAACGGCCGCCAACCCGCGCAAGATCGGGGCCGGTACGCTTGCTACCCCACTGAAAGGGATGATCGTAGACAGACTCTCCAGCCACCGAGTAGTGGCCATAACGCTCGGTTTCTGCACGAAATGGACGAATCATTTGTGAGTGACAGCCATAGCAGCCCTCACGCAAATAGATATCCCGCCCGGCCAATTGCAATGGTGAGTATGGCTGCATCCCCTGCACTGGCTGCGTTGTCGATTTCTGGAAAAATAAAGGAACGATTTCTACCAGTCCACCGATGCTAATCGTCAGTATGACCAGTACCAATAACAATCCCACATTTCGCTCAATCAGATCATGAGTAAAATTACGCATATAAATTCTCCTTATTTCTCTGATCAGGCATGAGCCGCAGTTGGGCTCAACACGGGAATCGCATTATTGACAGGTTTTGCAGCAGCGACGGTTTTTACAACGTTATATGCCATCACCAACATGCCACTGAAATACATCAGGCCACCAGTCATACGAATGACGTAGTACGGATAGGTTGCCTTCACTGTCTCTACAAACGAATAAGTCAAGGTGCCGTCTTCATTCACTGCGCGCCACATTAAGCCTTGCATCACGCCAGCAATCCACATCGAAGCGATATATAAGACCACACCAATCGTCGCCACCCAGAAGTGCACTTCGATCAACCGCTTGCTATACATCTCTGTCTGACCAAATAATCGCGGAATCAAGTAGTACAAACTACCAATAGAAATAAATCCCACCCAGCCCAACGCCCCAGAATGTACGTGCCCAACAGTCCAGTCTGTGTAATGAGATAAAGCATTGACTGTTTTGATCGCCATCATCGGGCCTTCAAAGGTAGACATACCGTAGAAAGACAAGGAGACGATGAGAAAGCGCAGGATAGGATCAGAACGCAGCTTGCTCCAGGCACCGGATAAAGTCATGATGCCGTTGACCATGCCACCCCAGGAAGGTGCCAGCAAAATCAGGGAAAACACCATGCCGATAGACTGAGCCCAGTCAGGCAATGCGGTGTAATGCAGATGATGTGGACCGGCCCACATATAGGTAAAAATCAATGCCCAAAAGTGAACAATAGACAGTCGATAAGAATAAACCGGACGCTCGATTTGTTTAGGAATGAAGTAATACATCATGCCCAGGAAACCTGCCGTCAAAAAGAAACCGACTGCGTTATGCCCATACCACCACTGTACCATTGCATCTTGTACACCGGCATAGGCAGAATAAGACTTGGTCAGAGATACCGGAATAGCCGCGCTATTGACGATGTGCAATACGGCCACGGCGACGATAAAGGCACCATAAAACCAGTTGGCAACATAGATATGTTCGACTTTGCGCTTGACTAGCGTACCAAAAAAAACAATGGCATACGCAACCCAAACCACAGCGATCAGGATATCAATTGGCCATTCCAGTTCAGCATATTCCTTACCCTGGGTATAGCCAAGAGGCAAAGAAATGGCTGCTGCCAGAATAACGAGCTGCCAACCCCAGAATGTAAAGCCCGCGAGGGCATCAGAGAACAGGCGCACGTTCGAAGTACGCTGCACCACGTAGTAGGAAGTACCCATCAAGGCACAACCACCGAATGCAAAGATAACTGCATTGGTATGTAAAGGTCGCAGCCGCCCGTAACTTAACCAGGGTATTCCTGAAAACAACTCCGGCCAGGCAAGCTGTGAAGCGATAATCACGCCCACCAGCATACCAACTATTCCCCATACGACTGCCATGAGAGAGAATTGGCGCACTACGCGATAATTGTAAGAACCTTCTTTAGATATCGTCATGATCTCACTCTGTTAATAGAATTCATTGACAGGATAGCGAGCATGCTTAGACGCGATATTGATACAAATCAAAAAGTAGGAATTAGGAAAAGTTTTTAAGAAAATTTAAATCAATAATTTCCGTGATATCTGAATTTATTGAGCTTTTCATGCGTAAAGCAGACGTAAAAAAAGCACCTTACGGTGCTTTTTTTGCCAAGTCAGATCCGGCCTATTGCGGAGCTGCTGCAGGAGGAGCAGAAACAAGCGTCTTATTGATAGTGACTTTAGATTTTTGCTTAAGAGCCTCTACATAAGAGAACATATCGTTTTGCGCGATTGCATCAGCAAACTGCGATTGCTCAATTTTACGTCGTCCCGCATCTACCGTGCCTGCATTCACCTTCGCAATACGGTAAATACTATAACCAGAGCCAGGTGTTTCGACACCAACGAATGCGGGCAATTTTTGCAGATCGGCTTTCATCACTTCAGTAAAAACCGCTGGCGCAACATCTTGATTTTTCAAACGGGATACTGTCTTACTTTCTGAGAAACCAGCAGCATTGTCAGCCAATTTCAATGCCTTCAGTTTGTCCTCACCCGCTTTTTTTGCAAGAGCAACTGATTCTGTCAAAGTAACACGGGCCAGTATGATCGCTTTTACTTCTTCAAACGGACGTTTGCTCGCCGCTTTGTACTCAATGACACGACCGGAGACCAGTGTGCTAGGCGCCACTTCAACAGCTTCTGTGTTGTGTTTCTTCTTGACGGACTCATCAGAAAAAATCGCCTTCAAAAACTTTGGATTATTAAACAAAGCCACTGCTGGCAAAGCAGGATTCGGTTGACGGGTAAGCACATTGGTTGTTTGTACTTGCAGCTTCAGTTTATCGGCGACCGGCTTCAAGCTATCTGCCTGCTCGTAGACGGTATTGGTAAATGTTTCTGCTGCTTCAGCATAGGCTTTAGCTGCTTTTTGTTTTTTGATGTCTGCCACGATTTGTGACTTCATCTCTTCCAAAGACTTCACACTCGCTGGCTTAATCGCCGTCAACTGGATGATGTGATAACCGAATTCTGTTTGAACGAGCTCACTGATTTCACCTTGTTTCAACTTGAATGCAGTGTCTTCGAATGCTTTAGTCATTGCACCCTTACCGAAATAATCCAGATCTCCGCCACGCTCTGCTGACACCGGGTCCTGAGAATTTTCTTTCGCTAATTTTGCAAAAGATTCAGGGTTCTTGCGCACGTCAGCTAACAGCTTTTCAGCCTTTTGCTTGGCTGCCGCTTTATCCGCATCTTTTGCATCTTTGTTGGAGGCAATCAAAATATGGCTGGCACGACGCTGCTCTTCAGTCGTAGCAAATTTTTTATTTTGATCGTAAAAAGCTTGTACCTCTGCGTCGGACACAGTGATTTGCGAACTCAGCACTTCATTGTTCAATACAACATATTCAGCTTTGATGGTTTCAGGGATTTCAAACTGAGCTGAATTTTTTTCGTAGTAGGACTTCAACATCTCATCCGTCACTTTTACCTGTGAGGCAAAATCAGCTGACTGAAAATTCAGGGCCTGAACTTCCCTTTCCTGCTCGTTAATGACAGACAAAGAATTAGCGACCGTTTTTGGAACGATTGCAGTGGATTGTACGGCACCCAGCAATTGCTGAAGTGACATACTTTGGCGCAAGCGCTGTGCGTAGCTGTCTGGCGTCATGCCCTGCATTGCCAATAATTTTTTAAACTGCTCAACGTCACGAGTGCCATCAGGCTTGAGCAAAGCTGGCTCTGCCAAAATTGCCTGCTGCAATGCCTCATCAGATATGCTCAAGTGTTGATTAGCTATTTCGACATTAATCACTTTACGTGTGATCAGATCATCCAAAATATTTTGGCGAGCCTCAGCGGTATTCAACAACTTAGAATCGAACTGCGGGCCATACATTTGGCGCAGGCGCTCCAACTGGTCACGCTGAGTGGTATCAAACTCTTGCTGACTAATCGATTGTCCGGCTACCGTCGCAACAGGCTCATTTGCGCCGCGTGAACGTGTATAGCTTTCCAAACCAAAAAAGGCGAAAGAAGGGAAGATAATCAGCAGCAATAAAAACTGCATCAATCGTTGGTGTGTACGAATATACTCAAACATGGTCAACCGATCACTCTGACAAACTGTTACCGAATATGAAAAAAGGTGAACTTGCGTTCACCTTTTTAATCTTGGCGGAGCGGACGGGGCTCGAACCCGCGACCCCCGGCGTGACAGGCCGGTATTCTAACCAACTGAACTACCACTCCTTATGTACTGCAAATGCTGAAATTTGTGGTGGGCGCTGAGAGGCTCGAACTCCCGACCTAAGCCTTGTAAGGGCTCCGCTCTACCAACTGAGCTAAGCGCCCCATCAAATTTACAACAGTGTGGCGCTTGTCACTGCACCACGAAGTCCATTAGTTTACCGCATCTTTCAAAGCTTTGCCAGGCTTAAATTTAGGAACCTTAGCAGATTTGATCTTGATTGCTTCACCAGTGCGTGGATTACGGCCTGTTCTTGCTGCGCGTTTACCAACAGAAAATGTGCCAAAGCCGACCAGAGTCACTGTGCCACTTTTTTTCAATGTTGATTTAACTGCGCCAATCACTGCATCTAATGCACGTGATGATGCTGCCTTTGAAATATCAGCTGTTTTCGCAATGTGATCGATCAATTCAGTTTTATTCACTTACGTCCTCCTCACAAAAGTCTAGTTTAACTTCGCGATGATGTATTCGATTATTTATTGGTCGGCCATCTATCACGGCAGGCAGAAAATCTGCATCCAGTATTAAATCAAGCCGGAAAGCCTTGTGTCAAGCGGTTTGCAGCGTTTTCCTACAATCTTCTTGGGTTTTCTTTGTGAAATCAAAAGTATAATTTCGAAATTCGGATTTAGCATGCATATACCCTCAAAACAGCATAATCGGACAAGATAAGGCCTGTTGTTTTAAACCATCGAATCAAACTATTTAATCAAAACGCTATTTTTGATCGAAGAAATTATTCCGCAAATTAATCAATCATCCGGAGAAACAATTTATGAAAACCATACAGCAATTCGGCACACCTCTTTCCGTAAATGCGACCAAAGTCATGCTCCTCGGCTCGGGCGAATTAGGCAAAGAAGTCATCATTTCTCTGCAACGTCTGGGGATCGAAGTCATCGCAGTTGATCGCTACGAAAACGCGCCCGGACACCAGGTTGCGCACCGCGCCTATGTAATAGATATGACAGATGGCGCGGCACTTGCCAGCCTGATTGAAAAAGAGCGGCCCGATCTGGTCGTCCCGGAAATCGAAGCAATCGCTACGCCCATGTTGATGGAATTAGAAAAAACCGGCAAAGCCCGCGTCATCCCTACGGCTCGCGCTGCGTGGCTAACAATGAACCGCGAAGGCATTCGGCGTCTTGCTGCTGAAACTCTGGCTCTCCCGACCTCCCCTTATCGCTTTGCCGACAGCCTTGAAGAACTGCAGGCAGCATGCAACGAGATCGGCTTTCCGTGCATTATCAAACCAGTCATGTCCTCATCAGGCAAAGGCCAATCCAAGATTGATAGCGCAGATGAAGTGCAGGCTGCATGGGATTACGCAGCAGCAGGTGGTCGCGTGAACTCCGGCCGCGTTATTGTCGAAGGTTTCATTGATTTTGAATACGAAATCACCCTGCTGACGGTACGTGCAATGGGTCGCGATGGTCAGATCGAAACGCATTTCTGTGAGCCTATCGGCCATGTTCAAGTACAAGGCGACTATGTCGAGTCATGGCAGCCGCAAATTATGCATAACAAAGCATTAGAACGGGCTCGTGATATCGCAAAAAAAGTGACCGATGATCTGGGCGGAATCGGTTTGTTTGGTGTGGAATTATTCGTCAAAGATGAGATGGTCTGGTTTTCAGAAGTCAGCCCTCGCCCGCATGACACAGGCATGGTAACCATGTCGAGCCAGGTGCAAAGCGAATTTGAATTACACGCTAAGGCCATCCTTGGATTGCCAGTCAATGTCAGCTTGCGCAGTCCTGCCGCCTCTGCCGTCATCTACGGACAACATAACCACAAAGCGATTGCCTTTGAAGGCGTGGCAGAAGCATTACAGGTTGAAGGTACGGATATCCGCCTTTTTGGGAAGCCAGAGTCCTTTAGCCGCCGCCGCATGGGCGTGGCACTGGCAACAGCCAAAGATACCGATACGGCAAGAACGCTCGCTAAAGCAGCAGCGGCAAAAGTACGACCGGTGATTATTGATTGATATGTTGAGAAATCGAAAAAAATTTCTGGACGCATACCACTGAGTAAATATTTGACATCCCTAAAAGCCTGCTCTGCCAGGCTTTTGTTTCAGCTTAGCATTTTGTGTGTTTCCTCCAACTTTCTTGATTTCGCCTATAGTTAGTGTTTTCATCGTTGTTTGTTCAACATGCTCAAAGAATATATATGAAATTTGATGTTGCAATTGTAGGCAGTGGCCTCGCTGGTTTATCCGTCGCGCTGCATCTCGCCAAAACGCGTAAAGTCGCAGTGATTTCAAAACGCGCCTTGCTTGATGGCGCCAGCGACTGGGCACAAGGTGGCATTGCCGCAGTACTTGATTCGCACGACAGCCATGAACAACACATCTCCGACACATTGATCGCCGGTGGCGGCTTGTGTGACGAAGGTGCCACCCGCTACATCATTGAACATGGCCGCGAAGCGATTGACTGGCTGATTGAGCAAGGCGTGCCATTCACACGCGACGACGACGCCGAACTGGGCTTCCATCTGACTCGTGAAGGCGGCCATAGCCAGCGCCGTATCATTCATGCAGCCGATGCGACGGGTCACGCCGTACAATTGACTCTGGAGCAAATCGTACGTGCACATCCGAATATCAGCTTGTTTGAACATCACTACGCCATCGACGTCATTACCTCCGCCAAACTGGGCGAGACCTCGGCAACCCCGCGCTGCCTGGGCTTGTATGTACAAGATGTTAAAACTGGAAAAGTACATACCTTTGAGGCGCAGCATACGGTGATGGCGACTGGCGGCGCGGGTAAGGTCTATCTCTATACAACCAATCCGGATACGGCGACAGGCGACGGCATTGCAATGGCATGGCGCGCTGGCTGCCGTGTTGCGAATATGGAGTTCATGCAATTTCACCCAACTTGTCTGTATCACCCTTACGCTAAATCATTTTTGATCACCGAAGCTGTACGCGGCGAGGGCGGCATTCTCAAACTGCCCGCCGAAGCTGGCACGAGTGCCGGTGCGCGTTTTATGCTGGATCATGATGCACGCGCAGAACTTGCGCCACGCGATGTAGTTGCGCGGGCAATTGACTTCGAGATGAAAAAGCGCGGGCTAGATTATGTTGAACTGGATATCACACATCAGCCACCGGAATTTTTAAAAGAACATTTTCCGATGATTTATGCTCGCTGCCTGGAGCTGGGTATCGACATCACAAAACAAGCTATTCCCGTCGTCCCTGCTGTGCACTTCACCTGCGGCGGCATCGTCACCGACACGACTGGCAGAACGGATTTACCGGGCTTGTACGCCGTTGGCGAGACTGCTTATACCGGACTGCACGGAGCGAACCGGCTTGCCAGCAATTCTTTGCTCGAATGTCTGGTCATTGGCAAAGCCACAGCCCAACATATCGCAGCACAAGAACAAACTGCCTCACCAAACCTGCCCGCCTGGGATGAAAGCCGTGTATCCGATGCCGACGAAGAAGTCGTGATCGCCCACAACTGGGATGAGTTGCGACGCTTTATGTGGAATTACGTTGGTATCGTCAGGACCAATAAACGACTGGAGCGCGCCAAGCACCGTATCCGTTTGCTGAAGGAAGAGATCGACGAGTACTACGCGAATTTCCGTATCTCAAACAATTTGCTTGAATTGCGGAATCTGGTTGACGTCGCCTCACTGATCGTGAATAGCGCGCTGTCGCGTAGAGAAAGCCGTGGCCTACATTTTAGTCGCGATTATCCGGATACGTTGCCAAAAGCGCTGCCGACAGTCTTATCACCGAAGCGAAAAAAATAGTCTGCAGTACTACAAAAATCAAAACGCGCTACCGTGTTATCGCCAACACCGTAACGCGTTTTTTATCTATTTTGGATTACAGCATCCTGCCAAGAAAAATATACTGCTACCCAGTATTATTTAACACACAACCAAACAGTGCGGATCAAGCCTGTTTTTATATCTATAGGTGGGGAGTATTGTAAAAATCAGATAATACGCAATGAATAATCCGTAGCCTTGATATCTTTGGTCAGACTACCGATCGAAATCCTGTCCACACCTGTTTCGGCAATCGCACGCACTGAATTTTTATCAACGCCACCAGATGCTTCCAGCAAAGCACGACCGGCATTCAGATCCACAGCAGCCCGCATCATCTCGGTACTAAAGTTATCTAGAAGAATCGACGCAGCACCTGCTCGCAAGGCCGTTTGCAGCTGTTCCAGACTTTCGACCTCAATTTGTATGCTTACATCTGCCTGCAAGGCGTGCGCAGCCTGCATCGCTGCCTCAATACCACCTGCCGCTGCAATATGATTTTCCTTAATGAGAATACCATCGTATAAAGCCAGACGCTGATTTTTACCACCACCCACTCGCACCGCATATTTTTGTGCGAGACGCAGCCCTGGTAGGGTTTTTCGTGTATCAAGAATCGCCGCGGCAGTGCCCGCAATCAAGGTGACGTACTGACGCGTTACCGTTGCCACACCAGACAGCAATTGCAAGAAGTTCAGCGCGCTGCGCTCAGCAGTCAGCAAGGCACTTGCAGGAGCTGTTATTTTGCACACCTGGCTATTCGCCGTCATCAATGCACCCTCCTCCCACATCCAATCGACTTTAATACGACTATCCAGCGCTGCCATCACGGCATCAAACCAGGGCGCACCACACAGCACCGCCTCTTCGCGCACAATCACTTGCGCCAATACCATCTGGTCTTCCGGAACCAGCAACCCAGTCACATCACAGCCACCCACATCCTCGGCAATAGCATCTGCGATATTACGCTCAAACGCCGCTGACAAATCCGCATCAAACGGTGCGAATACATTTTTCAGATTACTCATGGAATGACTCATGCTGGACCTATCCCTGAAAACAATTTTTGCTCTTTAGCCAAATCCCCGCCCGGGCGCACATTCGCTTTTTTTGCCGCTGCAAAATCCAGCATACGATCGATGCACAACTTTGCCTTGACACTGATTACAGGATCGACTTGAATTTCATTATGCCCTCGCTCGAGTACCTGCAATAAATTACGCAAACCATTCATCGCCATCCATGGGCAATGGGCGCAACTCTTACAAGTGGCACTATTGCCCGCTGTCGGCGCGACGATAAATTTTTTACCTGGCGCTGCCATCTGCATTTTGTGTAAGATGCCGTTGTCCGTCGCCACAATGAATTCTGTTGCATTCATAGTTTTGGCCGCATGAATCATTTGAGACGTCGAGCCAACCACATCTGCCAGCGCCACCACTGCCGCCGGCGACTCCGGATGCACCAACACCTTAGCGTTAGGATGCTCTGCTTTTAACACATCAAGCTCAATCCCTTTAAACTCATCATGCACCAGACAGGAACCCTGCCACAGCAACATATCAGCGCCCGTCTTCTGCTGTATATAAGAGCCCAAGTGCTTATCTGGTGCCCACAGAATTTTTTTACCTTGCGCATGCAAATGCGCCACGATATCCAGACCGATACTTGATGTCACCATCCAGTCAGCACGTGCCTTAACAGCGGCACTGGTATTGGCATATACCACCACAGTACGATCGGGATGCGCATCACAAAATGCAGCAAACTCATCCGACGGACAACCGAGGTCCAGCGAGCAGGTCGCGTCGAGATCCGGCATCAAAATCGTTTTTTCAGGGCTGAGGATTTTTGCTGTCTCACCCATAAATTTAACACCAGCAACGATCAAAGTTTTTGCCACATGATCACGTCCAAAGCGTGCCATCTCCAGAGAATCAGAGACGCAACCGCCCGTCTCTTCTGCCAGATCCTGTAAGTCAGCATCAACATAATAATGCGCGACCAAGACAGCCTGTTTTTCGCGCAGCAATTGCTTGATGCGCACTTTCAGTTGCTCTTTTTCTGCCGCATTGGGCGCGTCCGGGACACGCGCCCATGCCGCAGCAGTACAGCTGGTTCCAGAATCCATCTGCGGACGTTCAAATTCAATGACTTTGGTTGCTTCCATATGCATTCTCAACAGGGTCAAAAACTTAGTGTAACAGCATAAAAAAACCCGCGCTCCTGTGACCAGAAGTGCGGGTTTGTATTTCTTATAGCGATTGGTGCCGAGGCCGGAATAGAAACAACAAAAAAACTCCTTAAAAATCAATGACATTGCATTTTAGAAATTCACAAGTACCGTCACTAGTACCGTCAAAACTGAATGCTGCCCCTGATTTATTGCCTTTTTGATCTCAAGCACCGCAAATTCTACGCAAATAAAAACCGCCGCCATCATATCGCAAATCAGGAACACCTAAAAGGAAGGAAGCATGCAATCGCTAGACATCTGGAGAAAAAGCGGGCTCTTCGCGCCCCCGCACTCGAAGACCAAAAAAGTACCTTCGGAAAGTTAAGCAGCAACGATTCTCAAACCCCCAGGGGGTAGTTTCTACACTCCATAAAATTCAGGATGAACAGTCGGTTTCCGGCGGGTATTGCTTAGACTTCCAGCCCCCCCCACCTCCAATACCTGCGCACACAAAAAAAGTAGCTAAGGCCGGTCTTGTTTTTTTGCGTCTCCAGGGATTGTACCCACCCTCCCTTACACGATAGTCAGGATAGATGTAAGGAATTTGTATTGCCAGCCGCTAGTGAAATGACGAGGTTAGAATTACCCTTACTTTGCACCCATCTGGAAGTACCTTAATAGGGGGGCTAGGCCATGAATAAAACGTAACGCCGGTGCAGTCTCACATTGCTTTTAGCCTGCAAACCCGCACAGATACTACGCTTGTAAAATCACGCCAGAAAATCACGGGGCAAACCCTGCAATCGAATTGGCTAGCCTTCTTTTTTCGGTGTAACGGTGTAACCGGCACTATCAATCAGCCGCAAAGCCTTACACAGCAATGCTTTCAGCGATACACCGGCAAGGTGTATCTAAATGATAAGAGGTGTATCTGGTGTATCGCAGACTATTTATTCTGTATAAATAATGTATTTCAGAATATTTTCACTATCAAATTAATATTAAAACAGTCACTGAATGCATATTTACCCCTATTCTTGGTATAAATACATTCAATGACTGTTTTTTGCCGCGCAAGTGGTAATCACCACCAGCCCCCAAAAGGCCGCGCCGCCGATCAACTAAGCTAGCTCAAATGCAACTCGTTAAGCTTCTCGCTCGATACTTTGTAGTATCGGCCTTGTGTTCCGGCGTACTTCGCAGTCTGGCTGTTCTTACCATCCTTGCCGACCTCAAATACCCCAGCACTCACCAACTTGGCCGAGACAGCTCTTGCATCATAGCCCTTGCATACTTCATCCCTAAACACTTTAGGATAGATAAAGTATTCAATGGTCGCTCCATCTGCCTCATCAGGGTGCAGCTTATCGCCATACTCTTTGCCGTGGTCTGTGTTGCTATCTATTGGCTTTCCGCCCTTGCTGACCATACGTCTAAAGCCTGCCTGATTAATGATCTTTGGTGCATGATCATCCATCTCCCTATGCTTCCAGCCAAACCGCGCATCACCGTTGGTGCGGATAAAGTCAGGCAGTAAGGACAACATCCGATCATGCTCCAGGTCACCGGCACCACCACGACTAGCAAGCCAATCATTAAAGCAAGTAGTAGCCGCCTCTTTTGCTTCACCCGCATCCCACCCTGTAATACCTATCGCGGTAGCAAACTCACCGGCAACGCCAACTAAAGCAAATCGCATTGCAACCCGTGACACCTGGCCGTGTGCATCCTTCGGGCAAATCGTTTTCATATAATCGCTGATCTCCTGCTCCAAGATAGAACGCAAACCCGTTGATTGCGATACCGCCCACTCAATGAAGGCCAAGCCTGCGACACCGTAATACTGCTGCGCCATCTTGACCAAGTGAGCAGATAAAGCCGCACCGCCTGCAAATTCATGGACAGTCTCATATACACCGAACCCCTTACCTGCATCTGCATTGATATGCGACATCCTCACATCGTGCCCGCCCTTGGTCGTCTTGCCAGCCTCGGCCATGTGCGTAGCTAAAGGTATTTCGCCATCACTGACAAATAACAGCCTCCATGTAGCAATTCGCTTGGCAGTGGCATTTTGTGTTGCCCGTCCTTTGCCCGCCTCATTGCCTAGCATGTAGACCACGTTACCTACGGTCTTCGGGTCAGCTTGCGCCAGTTCATCAAGTATCAGCAACGCATCAGAGTATTGCTGCGCCGTTGGCTCTAACGCATTGTCAGTTGCTCGCCAGCTCTTTTTATAATCTGCGCCACCAAAGACCGAACCGGCAACAATCACCGCCGTACTTTTTCCGGTAGAACTATCGCCCCAGATGTGGAACCCACCACTAGGCACGTTGCCATGATGGAGTAAGGTTGATGCAAATGCAGCAGACACAAAAAACAGCAAGCGGGAATTGCCACGACAATGCACACCGATATTGGCTTGCCACTCATCTAATGTACCGCGCTGCCTAAATGGCGACACCGTGCCACCTACGGTCTGAAATAGCACTTGCTCATCTCCGTCACCAATCGTTTTATCCGGCATCACATACACATCACCATGCCAGCCAGTGCGATCAACACAGCGTACACGGTCGCTTACATCGGCTGTTTGAATATATGTGGTCAGATGATTTTTTACCTTAAGTCCAGGTTCGATCATTAAACCCATTGAGAGTAAATCAGCCCGATATTGCGTACCGTCACCGGACAACATTTTTGCAGGCATAGACCAGCGTTTTGTATGTCCATCTGGGTCGCTAAATTCCAATAGATAACCCCATTCACCATTTGCCGCATCACGGGTCTTTGCGATTACATCTAAGGCAGAACAGATTTTTAGGGCGGGCAATGGTTCGCCCTCATGGAAGTTATGGAAAAATACGCCTTCAGGATTGTTAGTAAAAAACGGCTTTGATGTTCGTCCTTCACCGGCGGGTTTGCGATTGCTGGTTTGGCGTGGTTTCACAAGCGTTTTTTCTGTACTTTCCTTACCAACCATCAACGGTGCGACAATCGCCGCCTGTGCGTTGATCTGGTCGGATTGTGGCGCACTGCTTATGGCTTCGTTCGTTGTTGATGCCGCTACTGGAAATTGCGTTACGGCTGCGATCTGCTTTTTAACTTCCTCGATTCCAAATAAATGCATCAGGTCGTTAAAGTCGTTGCCACCATCTGGCAAACCCAGTGGCTTGCACCATCTTCCATTCACCATCTTGGCCGCATTAGTAGCTGCGATGACGCCGGTATTTTTTCCGGTCTTTTGCTCGGTCAGGCTATCATCGTCTGCACAAATCAGGATGCGTTTATCGGGGTAACGCTCACGCATGGCCGCTGCAACGTGATGAATATTACTCGCACTAAAGGCAATCGCTACGGCGTAGCCAGTAGCCCCTAACAGCGTTGCGCTGGTGGCGTAGCCCTCAGCAATCAAGAGCCAGTCAGACGCGCCAACATCACCCAGCACATGAAAACAGCCAGATACCCGCCCGCCGGTGTAAAACCGTTTGTCACTATTGGCAAAAATTCGCTGTAAATTCCACAGCTTGCCGCTGGCATCGTGTAAAGGGATGAGCAAGGTATCGCCACCTTTGCCAGTCACAAACCGTACACTGTAGGCAGTGACTTTTTTCTTTTGCAAGTAAGTAGAATCACCGCGTGTTTTGGCATCAGACCAAGCCTTGGCCGCCAAGCTAGCAGCCGCTGCTTGTTTGCGCTCTATCTCTGCCTTGTCATCGGCCAAGCGTTGCGCCCGCTCTTGCTGCTGCCTTACCACTTCCTCAGAGCTCATTGACTTGGCCGGTGCATGATCTTTGATGTTAAAGCCGTGTTGCTTGGCTTCATACAGCAATGTCCCTATGCCGATCTTGCCGCCCGCCTTAAATCCCTTCCACACGGATTTAACTGCATCCAGAGCATAGCTCTCTGACCGCTGACTCCACGTATCAAACAGGTCAAAGGCATCCTCCCCAAACTCTGCCTTAAGCGCCATACCGACTTTAAGCCATAAGTCACGATCATCCGGCGGGATAAAGGTGAGCGCGGCTTGTGTCGCGTCACGGCTGGGGCGCTCTTGAAATGCGTTACTCATGATTGACCTCTCAATATTTTGGGCAACAGAAACCCCTTACTGCTCAAGGCAGCTTTCATTTTCATGCTGAATATCCTGTTAGTGGTAGGCGGGTTCGTCGTCGTGACGGACGCTTTGCGGTGCTGGGTGCATGGTGCGTAACTCTTGCTGTATGCGCCCCAGATAGCCCGCTACAAACGCATCAATAACAGGCTGATCTCTGCCAGTCATAACCACATCCAAACTGGCAACAGTTTGGCGCACATTCTGCTGAAAACATGCCAGAGAAGCGGGCAAATGAGTATGCAAGGCGATATCTGGATGCTCTTCAAAAAAGACCATCGCAGCATAAGCACCACAGTCCACCGCGAACTGATATCGAGCATCAATTGCCAATGCGACAGGCGGCAAATGCATACCAGCCAGATTAGGCAAAATCGCTTGTTGTTTGACTGATATATCAGATGACTTACGCATAATCACCTCCATCAATTGAAGAGATAGAAGCCGTTTTTACAATAGATAAAGCAGGACGCGTCTCAGCACTACGTTTATCGCGCAACGCTTGCGCTATTCTTCGTAAATGCTCTTGGTGCGCAATGCACAAAGACCGAACATTCATCATAAATTTGATTTCATCTTCGCTCAAAGAATCAAGTAAAGATTTTGCATCGCTTTTAGTCGCAGTACGAATGGACGATGTTTTGGATGTTTTTGGTGCAATAACATTGGCATGATCATCTCCCATATTTGCATCACTAATTACCGTCTGTGCGTTTTCAATCGGCAATTTGATTTTTTGCGATTGAGCTAAGGCATAATTTGCATTCGTATTTTCTTGCGTTTCCAGCTCGATCTTAGCGCGTAGGTTGGCATTGAATGCATGCACCTCATCCACGTTCGCAAACACATCTGTGTCCCTTGCCGCCGCATAGATTAAACGCTCCAGATGCGAGAATAAGCCCACCCAATAACCCTTGGTGGCAGTCGTATCACTAAAGTCAATATCTGCCACGATATTCCCCAGCAAATTACTGCCCACCATGCAGGGATTATCTTTGAGGTATTGCGCAAAATGGGCTGCGTATTCTGTGCCGTTCGCACAGGCAAGACCGTAATCATCAGTTGGTATCACATGCCATTTATTGTGTAGTTTTTTATCGCTGCGCTTTAGCCGCAGCACAAACGGCAGTGCTTCAAATGATGCGGGCTTGATTTCTGGCCGGTAGCTTCTACGAGCGGCTTTAATAGTGGTGAATTTGCTAGACATGATGTGTTGCTCCTTGTACGGTTAAACCGTTCCCCACTCTCAAATAGGGTGGACGGCAAATAGTAGGGTTGAGAGACCGGCGTACAAGGCAACCGGCAAGCCTTGCGGCTTCCCTACCATTGCCGTCCATTGAAGGCGCAACAAGGGTATACACGAACAAAATAATAGCCGCAGGGCGGCTTGTTCGCCTTGTACATTTCGAGCTCTCATACTCGGACACTTCTTTTTCAGTGACAATCGAAGAGTAAACCTTGTTTAGTGGGATTGCAAGGGAGTTATTCACCGCTTCGCCCCTCCATGTACAATTGCATCAAGAGCGTTTTCGTGGGTAAGCCATTCTTCTACGCTATCGCAATACCCGCCAGATATCGGCATGGAGACAATGCCATCAGGCCGTAATATAGATATATTCTCGGTTTGAACTCCGCTTAACGTTACCGGATATGGACAGTAGGTTTGACTCTCTAAAGCCCATGCAATAATAGGATGAAAAAATAGCTCTGGTACGCTACTAGACTCTTTATATAACTCCAAATAAAAGTAGCCTATATCTGCCTTTATTTCCCCAAGAAATTCAGCATTCACGTTGTGCCCTATTAATTTTCGGCTCATAGATATGCCTCATTTAAATCAAGGGAGCCTTGCCGGTCGTCAATAGGCTTCATGCCTTTGTATATGTAGCGGGCAATACCTGCATGTACTAGGCCACCGGCATCAATTGCACGCTCCTTGATTGAATGGATAATGTGCCCGTCAGCCTCCAATTCCTGCACACGCGTTGCGATACGAAGGAAGCCGCAAGCAATACCCTCAAGAGTATTCATACCTCTAGCGCCCAGGTACTGCAATACCAGTAATAGCGTTTGACATTGCGTTAGTCCACTTGCATCACGCAAACTCAGTCCGACAGCACTAAGCTCATCTCTTAGTTCGCTTGTATGCTGTATGCCGCAAATAAACGCTTTTAACTTTTGATTCCCAATGTGATCAATTCGCATAGCGCTATGGCGCTTCCTAAGCTTTGTTGGCCTAGTCTTTTTACGCTTTCTCATTTCATCTCCATGTTTACGAATGAATTGATATAAGCGTCTATGTCAGATTCCAGCCAAGCGACAGAATTAACTCCAAGGCGTACAGCCTTTGGAAACGTGCCCTCTCTGATTAATCTGTAAATAGATGTTTTTGAATGTGGCACGCGATCTAGTACGCTGGGAAGACGCAAGAGGCGGGCGGGGGATGGTTTTTGATTCGTCATATTCGCACCTGTTATGTTTGCCGTTCCGTCCGACATTGGGCGGTTCTGGCGTTCCGTCCAGAATCGGACAGGAACAGGGCGAATTTTGGAGTGTTAGAGTTGGCGAGTAACCTACAGATAATTGATGCTAACTATGTGTACTTGACTTTTTTAAAATCATATGTGCTGGCAGGTCGAGATAGTCTTTTTCAACTAACTTTTTCGCTGCTTTTTTCCATGCAGTAACGTTTTTCTTTGCTAGAGCAATATCAATTTTAGGCTGTAATTTCTTGGCGATTTCCTCGTGTGTCAACCCGCATTCTAATGCATCCAATACACGTAAATAATCACGATACTTAGGCAATACAGGGCGAACCTTAACACTTACAAACAAGCCTTTTTTTTCTCTTTCTTTTTTTTCCTTTAGTACATTTTCAAACTGCCTTTTAAGTACGTCAACAGGCAAGCGCAAATCATATACTGGGTCGGTCAAATATTTTTTATAGCGGTGAGATGGATCATTCCAAGCATACCGATGCCAGATACCACAGGTTGTAAAATTCGAACGTCCGGTTAATTCAGAGTAGTTTGGGTTCGTTAGGCAAGTAAGTCCCCATTTTTCGCCAAGATAAGACTCTAATGATTCAACACTTGCATTTTGAATTTCCCCTGAAGCGCTTAATCTTTCCCGCCACTCATTCACTGTTGTTTCATCGTGTAATAAGCCTATTCCACTGAATACATTTAATTCACGCTGCTGGCTAGCGATTGCGTCTAAACGCCAATAATTCGCTTTCTCGGCCTCATTGGTGTAATCATCGCAAACAGAATTTGCAACTGTACGCCCACGTAAAATCGGCTTCAATTCTGGCAAACGCCGTATGACAGCATTTAACGCTTCAACATATTGCAGCCAAATAAAATGATAATTCTTATTGCGTCTTAAAAATTGCCATGCCCAAAACTGCAAATCGTCTATGTCTTTATGATCTGGGTACTCTGATTCATTGAGCCAATTTGGGGCGGTAAATTTCCATTGCTCCAATTCTTGAGCCAGGTAACGCGATGATTCCAGACGATCAATTTGATATTGTTCCATTTCCCTATCCATGACTCATTCTCCGTATTGATAACGACAGGCCAATATAGTCAAATCATAGTCATCAACTGCATAAACCAGTCTATGACGCTCATCGATTCGCCTAGACCAAAATCCCGACATATCGCCTAAAAGCACCTTAGGTTTGCCTATGCCTTCAAATGGTTCGCGACTAGTTGCTTCTATCAGCGTGTTAATTCGCTTGAGTGTTTTCCGATCTTGGCCTTGCCAGTACACGTATTCACCCCACGCCTTATCGATAAAACATAAACGGCGGCTCATCATTCAGCCGCTATCAAAGAACGTTTTTTCACTTTACCGCTTCGATATTGTTTAATTGATTCAGCCAGCCTTGCTGCATAGCTGGGCAATGAGAGTAAATAAAGTGTTTCTTCCATTTGCTGGTAACGATCAAGCGACATCAATACTGCGTCACCGCCATCACGACGATTAATTATCGTAATGTCGGCATCATCAATAACGCCATCGATGACGGTTTTAAGGGGGTTACGTGCTTCGGAATAGCTAACTACTCGCATGGGGAGTCTCTATATATGTACAAAATATTGTACATATATTGCTCTAAAATAGTGCAACTACTATTCGTTGCAAATTTGGCGGGAGGTGAGTCGCGCCAGAAACTCGCCCGCGCTTGGTTTTACTACGTGCCAGCAAGTGGTTAATGACGATTAAGAATACAAGAACTATGTTCGGTGCAGCCTCCCGCCGTTTTTGCCCCGCAAACCCGCATAAAATGGTGCTCATTTTTTAGTGGTTACACTATAGATACACCTTGGATACACCTATTTATATATAAAGTGTATCTACAAGAACTAAGCCCAGCCTTGCTTTTTGCCCTTTTTCTCTCTTGGTTACACCGTTACACCTGCTATTTGTGCTGTCTAGCCTTTTTTCTTGCATTAAGCCGTAAAAAAAGCCGCTGGGTTTGCGGCTTTTTTGGTCGTTGCTGGGGCAGATTCACATCAGGCAGTACGTAACGGGATGATGATTGCGCCCTTCTTTAGCTGGTCTATATGATCTGCCCATGCCTGCATCATCCTGCGCCGGTCATCTATGTATTTGGCTTTTTGATAAACACCTTTAACACCTTGCACCAAGTGGGATAGCTGGCGATCAATTGTATTTTCATCCCAGCCCAGCTCTGCCAACATGGTAGCTGCCGTATGTCTGAAGCCGTGCGGGTGGATAATGTCACTGCTGTAGCCCAATGCCTTCAATGCTTGATTGATCGTGGTTTCAGAGAGCGGCCGCTGCCCTGCCCGCACACCAAACACATAGTCACCCATGCCAGTAAGCGGCTGCAACGCCCGTAGCTGGTCAACGACTTGCGAAGCCAACGGCACTATGTGATCTATTTTTGTTTTTGAGCTGAAGTAGCGCCATTCGCTAGTTTCAAGATTGATGTCTTGCCACCGTGCCGCCCTAAACTCACCAGGTCGCACAAACACCAAGGGCAGCAAGCGCAAGGCCGCGACTGTGACAGGTGCGCCGCTGTAGCCTTCTACATCGCGCATGAGCTGGCCTAGTAGCTTTGGGTCAGTGATGTGCGAAAAATTCTTTTGTACGTGGGCTTCCAGAGCACCACGCAAATCAGCAGCTATATCTCGCTCCGCCCTGCCTGTGGCGATTGCATAGCGCCACAACTGCCCCATTTGCTCGCGCACACGATTTGCGGTTTCGGTGACGGGTTTGCCCTGTTTGTTTTTTCTGGCTTCGATACGGCGCAAGCATTCCAGTAAGGCAGGTGCCTTGATCTCAGCCATAGGCAATTTACCTAAGTAAGGTATCAGGTCATTGTTTAGGTAAGCCAAAGAGCGGCCACTGTGGCTAGCGGACAGCGGTTTTATCTTGGCATCGAACCACTCTAAAGCAACAGCCTCAAAAGAATCAACCACGGGCAATCCGTTGGCCTCTCGCTTGACGGCCTCTCTTTGCTCGATCTGCTCTACCCGCTCTGCTCTGCGTGTATCGCTGGGGTCAGTACCGGTCATCAATAACGCCATTGCCTCTGCACGCTTGGATCTGGCAACAACCAGTGACACATCAGGGTATTTACCAAACGCCAAGGTAAGGCGCTTTTCATTGAAGCGGTAATCCAAACGCCAATACTTAACGGTTTCTTTATGGACAGTCTTAACCAACAAATACAAGCCGCCACCGTCCGATAATTTATAGGGTTTGTCTTTGGCTTTAGCGTTCCTGAGGGCGGGGTCGGTGAGTGGGGTAACAAGCTTAGGCATTTTCGATATTTCCCCTATGAGAGTGCATCACATATCGGCGGTTTTGACGGTATCTGAGTTTGACGGTATCTGAATTTTTCTCAGATACCGTCATAGATACCGTCAAAAACGTGGGCTGTCAAGAAACTGCTTGGCACGTCATGAAACAAAAAACCCGCATTCTCATAGTGAGTAATGCGGGTTTAAATTCTTACCGGTACTGCCTGAAACGTACTTTTGGTGCCCGAGGCCGGAATTGAACCGGCACGCCCCGTTTAAGGAAAGCGGCGGATTTTAAGTCCGATGTGTCTACCAATTTCACCACTCGGGCACGCTACTTAAAGAACAGTGCTAATGCACCATCCATCAAAGCCTATCAAACGCCTAAGGCGCTGTAAATGGAGGCGGGAAGCGGAATCGAACCGCTCTAAACGGCTTTGCAGGCCGCTGCATAACCTCTTTGCTATCCCGCCAAAACTGTAATTTTAAAGTGAAGAGCCTGACTTGGATTATCAAGTCCCGAATACCACTTTACATCTAAAACTTATTTCAGCCAACTCGCTGAATAAAAAAGGGAAGCTCTGCTTCCCTTCAAATTCTGGAGCGGGAGAAGAGTCTCGAACTCTCGACCTCAACCTTGGCAAGGTTGCGCTCTACCAACTGAGCTACTCCCGCATTCGAAACAAACTATACATGCTTAAAAAAATCTGGAGCGGGAGAAGAGTCTCGAACTCTCGACCTCAACCTTGGCAAGGTTGCGCTCTACCAACTGAGCTACTCCCGCAGAATCTTTTCTTACATTCTGTCATTAATGGAGCGGGAGAAGAGTCTCGAACTCTCGACCTCAACCTTGGCAAGGTTGCGCTCTACCAACTGAGCTACTCCCGCATCAACGACAGGCGCACATTATATATCAGCCAATTACTCTGTCAAGACATTTTGTCCGTTGTCTCTTTGATTAAAGGCCATGCGCGCCGCAAATAATAAAACATGGACCACACAGTCAACACAGCTGCAATCAGGAGCAGCCATGCGCCCCAGTATGCTGTATCAATCACATTAAAAAGTACATCGTAATACAGCAACATAGGGATAGCGACCATTTGTGCGGTCGTTTTAATCTTACCTAAGGAGCTTACAGCTACCGATTTTGACGCCCCGATTTGCGCCATCCATTCACGCAATGCGGAGATCGTGATCTCACGTCCGATGATTACAAAAGCAATGACTGCGTTGACACGGTCCAGCTGAACCAGCACCAACAAAGCGCCTGCCACCATCAATTTATCAGCAACCGGATCGAGGAAAGCACCAAACGCAGAGGTCTGGTTCCAGCGACGTGCGAGAAACCCATCAAACCAGTCAGTAACTGCCGCGACGATAAACACCAGAGTAGAGGCCAGCCCCCTGTCAAAAGAACTCAGCCAGGTATCAGGCAAATAAAAAACGCCGACTACTAGCGGAATAAGCGCGACGCGTAACCAGGTGAGCAAGATAGGAATATTGAAAGGCATGGATGATTTGCGTAAGGTATTTACCTATTAATTTTTGTATTATATTTGTCTAACGCAATCGCTTGTAAATTTCTTCAGCTAATTGACGGGAAATGCCGTCGACTGAAGCCAAATCATCCACACTCGCATCGGAGACTCCCTTTAACCCACCAAACCTTACCAATAATCGTTGCCGACGCTTTGGTCCGACGCCTTCAATTTCTTCTAGCTGCGATGTTTGCCTTGCCTTAGCGCGCTTGGCGCGCATGCCGGTAATAGCGAAGCGATGCGCCTCATCGCGGATTTGCGCGATGAGCATCAGCGCAGCAGATTCCTTACCTAATTCTTTCTCTGCTCTGCCATCTACAAAAATCAGCGTCTCCAAACCTACTTTACGCCCCTCACCTTTCGCAACTCCGACAATCAAGCTGATATCTAGTGCCAACTCGACAAACACTTGCCGTGCCATTTCGACTTGCCCTTTACCGCCATCAATCAGAACGACATCCGGCATCACGCCATCGCCATTCGCGACTTTCTCATAACGCCGCATTAAGACCTGACGCATGGCGGCATAATCATCGCCGGGCGTAATGTCATTGATGTTATAGCGACGATATTCCCCGTTGTGCATTGCATGGTGATGAAATACCACGCAGGAGGCTTGGGTCGCCTCGCCCTGAGTGTGACTGATATCAAAGCATTCTACACGCAGCGCCTCAAGGTCCTCCACCTCTAGCTCCAGCACACTAACTAACGCACGAGTTCTGGATTGCTGAGACCCTTGCTCAGACAACATTCTCGCAAGTGCCAATTGCGCACCCTTGACTGCCATTTCCAACCAGGCACGGCGCTGCTCCTGAGGCTGAAACGACAGGTGAATCCTATGCCCGCATTGCGCTGTCAGCGCCAGAATAAGATCTGGTGCATCCAGCTCAACATTTAAAATCAAAGTCGAAGGAATAAACTGATCGACATAATGCTGCGCCAAAAAAGCCGATAAGACTTCGACTTCAATCGAGTCTTCCATCGCCAGTTGCGCATCATCGACGTGAGCAGGAAAATAAGCACGATCACCAAGATGGCGACCGCCGCGTACCATGGCCAGATTCACGCAAGCACGTCCGCCTTCGACAATCACTGCAATGATGTCTATATCGGCATCGCCTGTCGTTTCCATGCTTTGCTGATGCAGAACCTTTGACAATGCAGACATTTGATTTCGTACAACCGCAGCTTGTTCAAATTTCAGATCTTGCGCATACGCCAGCATTTTCTGCTCTAGCGTTTGCATTACTTCAGATTGTCGCCCACGCAAAAATTTGGAAGCATTGTCAACATCTGCCATATAGTCTTCATGCGAAATAATATCGACACAAGGTGCGCTACAACGATGAATCTGATGCAACAAACAAGGGCGAGTACGATTCGAAAAAACGCTATCTTCGCAGCTTCGCAGCAAGAACACTTTCTGCAAAATTTGCATTGACTCCTTGACCGCCCAACCGGAAGGAAATGGCCCGAAGTATTGATGTTTTTTATCGACAGCACCACGGTAGTATGTCATGCGCGGCGATGTTTGATTTGTTATCTTCAGATAGGGATAAGACTTATCATCTCGAAATAGAATGTTATAACGTGGGCGTAAAGCCTTGATCAAATTATTTTCAAGGATTAAGGCTTCTGCCTCACTGCGCGTTACTGTCGTTTCTAATCTGGCGATTTTTTCGACCATCATAGCAATGCGGGGACTGCTTAAAGTCTTTTGAAAATAACTGGAAACACGTTTTTTGAGGTCACGTGCCTTGCCGACGTATAGCACCTGGTCTTGCATGTCAAAGTACCGATACACGCCGGGCAGATTCGGAAGCTTAGCGACGGTATCAAGCACCGTACTGCGCGCATCTACCGTTGGAGCTGACATTACTGGAGATTGTGGAGACTGATCAGCCATGTGAAATATTTTTTTCAACAATCACAAATGCCACAGCATAGTCTGCCTCATCGGTGATAGAGACTCGCACTGTTAAGTCTTGCTCGCGCATCCAATCGGCTAATGCACCATGAGTTACCAGAATCGGCTGCCCACTAGGTGCGTTTATTATTTGCGCAGATCGCCAAGTCATCGGCATGCGCATACCTAAGCCAATTGCTTTGGAAAAGGCCTCTTTCGCCGCAAAACGAGTCGCCAAAAAACGTAAACCTCGGACCTCCACTTTGGCCTTGCGGCTATAGTATTTCTTTAATTCTTCTGGGCCCAAAATCTTCTCTGCAAAACGATCACCATGACGCTGCAACGCAGCTTCGATACGTGAAATTTGCAGAATATCGGTACCAATACCGTAGATCATTTGTATCCGATTAAAGGTGATGTAATCTGGCTCGCGTCATGATCGCTTTCATATCACTGACTGCTTTTTTCCAGCCTACAAAAACTGCCTGGGCAACGATAGCATGTCCAATATTGAGTTCAGTGATATCAGGAATCGATGCAATAGCCTGAACATTTGAGTAATGCAAACCATGGCCGGCATTGACCTTGAGTCCGCGCCTGACTCCCTCAAAGGCACCTAGTTTGACACGCTGCAATTCAGCCAGTCGCTGCACGTCATTATGCGCATCAGCATAACGACCGGTATGAATCTCAATCACAGTAGCACCGACTTCTGACGCAGCTTGAATTTGCTGAACGTCGGAATCAATAAATAGACTGACGCGTATATTTTTTTCTTGCAACTGACGCACTGCAGCTTGTACCTGGACAAAATATTTCACCACATCCAAGCCGCCTTCCGTGGTGACTTCCTCTCTACGTTCCGGCACCAAACAGACGTCTTGAGGCTGGATCTTGCAAGCAAAATCAATCATTTCATTGGTGACCGCAGCCTCAAGATTCATGCGGGTGATCAGGCGAGGACGAATGCGCTCAACATCTGCATCTTTGATATGACGTCGATCTTCACGCATGTGCAGGGTAATGCAATCCGCCCCTGCTTCCTCCGCCATCAAGGCTGCATCTAAAGGATCTGGATAACTCGTGCCACGGGCATTTCGCAAGGTAGCAACATGATCGATATTAATACCTAGGTCAATTGTTTGAGTTTGTTGATGTATGTTCATAGATTCTGCAGATCAATCAGCATTTGGCGCGTATTCAGAGACGCGCCGTGCAAATGATGCGCCAGTAAAAAGCGCATCAACATTTTACTTTGAGATTGCGTTGTAGGATCCTGATAATCGCCTGTATGCATATCCAACAGAGTTTTACCTTTCACCCTGGGGCTGGTATCCGCAGCTCTGGCAGGCCGGGCTCCACGCTCAGGATCCACCACATAATTTTCTTGAGGAAAAACCGTCATTTGGGTCAGAGTGCAGCGGGTAAGATCCCCGACCAGACCGGACTGCTGTAATAAGGTATGTTCAAATTTTCTCAAGACAGTCAGCGCAGGCTCATTATGCGCAAGCTGATTGAGTGTTGATACATATTGGTCAAATAACTCAGGATGAGGCTCATCCCGAACTAAAAACTTGACGAGCAATTCATTCAGATAAAATCCGCACAGCAACGCGGATTTCTCTAACGGCAGCATGCCACCTACCCACTCTGCTGCGCTCAGCGTCTTAATATCTGACTTCCCGCTCCAAGCCATCGTTAAAGGCTGAAAAGTTTGTAAGATATTGCGTAATTGAGAATGTGGTCGCTTTGCCCCCTTTGCCACTAAAGCCAAGCGACCGTAATCACGCGTGAATACATCGATGATCAGACTAGTTTCTTTATAGGGATAGGAATGAAGCACAAAACCGGGTTGACCAAAAATACGAATATCTTTAGTAACAACTCTTACTGGACGCGCAGTCGAGCTTGTTTTTTTTGCAGGCACCTTCGATGTCTTTGAGACTACTACATTCAAAGGTACATCTGTAATGCTATTGAGTGGCATTACATCATCTATATTCAGGTCTATCACCTGGGTATTCATAGATAAATTATTCGTAACCGTAAGCACGCAAACCAGCTTCGTTATCCGCCCATCCAGATTTTACTTTCACCCAGATTTCAAGATAAATAGGGCCGCCAAATAGCTTCTCCATATCTTGCCTTGATTGCGTAGAAATCTCTTTCAATCTCGCACCCTTATTACCGATGACCATTGATTTATGTGTATTTCTATCGACTAGGATCGCCACGAAAACGCGTCGCAAATTACCTTCCTGTTCAAATTTTTCAATCAGCACCGTGCTGGTATAGGGCAGCTCATCTCCGACAAAACGAAATAATTTTTCCCGAACAATTTCAGTTGCCAAAAATTTTTCACTACGATCCGTGATGTCGTCTTCAGCAAAAATCGGCGGATTGAATGGCAAATATTTTTTAATTTCGCCTTCTAAATTCTCTAACTGAAAACGCAAAGTCGCAGAGACTGGCACTACCGCAGCGAAAGGATATAAAGCCATGATTTTTTGTGCAAAAGGCATCATGACGGCCTTATCCTTAACACGATCAGACTTATTAATCACCAGAATACAGGGCACGTTCTTTGGCAACAAATCGATGACTTGCTGATCCGCAGCCCCAAAAGTGCCCGCTTCAATAATAAAGAGAATTACATCAGAGGCGGTCAAGGTATTAGTGACCGTACGGTTCAAGGTGCGATTTAAAGGATTCGAATGCCTGGTCTGAAATCCTGGCGTATCGACATATACATATTGAGTATTATCTTTGGTCTGAATACCTGTAATTCGATGACGTGTAGTCTGTGCCTTGCGAGAAGTGATGCTGACTTTGGCGCCAATCAAGGTGTTCATCAAAGTCGATTTACCAACGTTCGGACGACCGACAATGGCGATATAGCCGCAGCGGAATTCGGTGTTATTCAATGGATCTATCATGCAGTCTTTGGACGTTGGGTAGGTACGCTAAGTTCAGCGGAGGGCACAACTTGATCGTTTGCTGTATCCAGCAACGATTTTTGTGAGGCACTATTCAATTTTTTTTCGTCACTCCCCTCAGTTTGGACGGTAGCAATACCGGCAAGTTTTAATTGAGAGGTGCGAGGTTTAGCCTTGCGTGATGCAGGTGATTTTGCTAATAGGCTCAGCGCTGTTTCCAACGCGAGTTTCGCCGCGGCCTGCTCACCTGCCCGACGACTGCCACCGGCACCAAAAACCTGGATTTCCAATTTTGGCACCAAGCATTCAATTTCAAACTCTTGATTGTGGGCAGCACCATGAGTAGCGACAACGTTATATTGAGGTAAAGCGATTTTTTTACTCTGTAAAAATTCTTGCAGTAAGGTTTTTGCATCTTTACCCAGAGTAGTAGGATCAACTGTGCTTAGCACTGGTGCATATAATGACCTAATCACCTCGCGGGTAGCATCAAATCCCGCATCAAGAAAAATCGCCCCAAACAAGGCTTCAAGCGTATCTGCCAATATGGAGGGGCGACGAAACCCTCCTGACTTCAACTCCCCTTCACCCAAACGTAAAAACTGAGATAACTCTATTCTTTGAGCAATTTCATATAAAGATTGTTGCTTTACTAGGTTGGCACGCACACGCGAGAGGTCTCCCTCATCGATATTTGCAAAACTATCAAATAACAACGAAGCGATAACGCAATTTAAAATTGAATCGCCTAAAAATTCCAGGCGTTCGTTATGCAAACCACTGTGACTGCGGTGCGTCAAAGCCTGTTGCAGTAGCGCCGCATTTGAAAATTGATGCCCCAGCCTTTTTTGCAATAATTGGTCGTTCATATCAGCTCTGATTATTCCAGCCTTTTAGCGGGGATGCCGTTCTTAGCTGTGGTTCCCTCGTACTCTAACAACAAGCTTGCGGGGCCAAACAGGGGAATTTTTTTGGTATAAGCAAAGCTGACATCCATGCCATCAGTACCTTTAACAATAGATAAATCTTTACCACTTACGGCATCAAAATATCCGGCCGCAGATTGCTTATCAAATGAAATTTGAATATCGCGCACTGTGCTACCAGCTTGCTTGGCGGCGACTATTGCTTTTTTTATTGACAAATACTCAACGACCGTTGGCACTACTTTCATGCCCAGCATAGCGATCACAACTAAAACACCTAGAGTAAGTATCAACCCAATAAGGGAAATACCCCTTTGTTGAGTCAATTTTCTATTATTCATAGCCTGCATAATATGTACGCTCCAATCAATTAATTAAAACTACCAATTCTTTTCAGATGACTAAAATTCATCCAGATTGCGAAAGCCTTACCGACAATATTCTGGTCGGGTACAAATCCCCAATAACGACTGTCCAAACTATTATCCCGATTGTCACCCATCATAAAGTATTGCCCAACAGGTACAGTGCAGCTAAATCCCTCGTTGTCATAATTGCATAACTCTCGTAAAGGAAATTGGTGGGGATCGCGCACGAACGCTGGTGATTGCTCGTCATTCAAAATACTATGTTGTACGCCAGTTAAATCTTCTTTTAATTGCTTTGAATAACTCAGTCGCTCCTCGTCGAGAAAATCAGGCAACATCTCGTAAGAAATATCTTTACCATTTACAGATAATCGTTTGTTTTTATACACTATTTTATCACCCGGAACACCTACCACACGTTTAATATAGTCCACTGCCGGATTTTCTGGGTACTTAAACACCATGACATCACCACGCTGCGGGTTATTAATTTCTATGACTTTTTTATTAAGAATCGGCAACCGAATACCATAAGTAAACTTATTGACCAGAATCAAATCTCCAACAAAAAGTGTCGGCAACATTGAGCTAGATGGAATCTTAAACGGCTCATACAAAAATGAACGTAAAAAGAACACCAAGGCAATCACCGGAAAAAAGCTACCGGAATATTCAACCCAAGTTGGCTGCTTAAGAAGTCTTGACTCCAATTCGTTACGACCGCCTTCTTCGACACGAATTCCTTCGGAAGTTAACTTAGCTTTACGTCCATCAAACTCAGCAAGCGCCTGATCTGCTGTAAGCCGTCGCTGCTTACTCCATACGAACATGTCCAAAAACCAGATAATTCCCGTCGCAATGGTAAGTACGAAGAGAATCAGTGCAAAATTACCCAAAATCGATTGAAAACTCATTTCTCATCCACTTGTAAAATTGCCAAAAATGCTTCTTGTGGAATTTCCACAGAACCAACTTGTTTCATACGCTTTTTACCTGCCTTTTGCTTTTCGAGCAGTTTACGCTTGCGGCTTATATCTCCACCATAGCATTTTGCCAATACGTTTTTACGCAAAGCTTTGACGTTCTCTCGAGAAATAATGTTTGCACCAATTGCTGCCTGAATTGCTACGTCAAACATTTGACGAGGAATCAACTCACGCATTTTCGCTGCAACTGCGCGACCGCGATATTGGCTATTGGCGCGATGAACGATAATCGCAAGCGCATCGACTTTTTCACTATTAATCAGCATGTCCACTTTGACCACATCTGCTGCACGGTACTCTTTAAATTCGTAATCCATCGACGCATAACCGCGTGAAGTCGACTTCAAACGATCAAAAAAATCCAGTACGATTTCTGCCATCGGCATTTCATAGGTCAGTTTCACCTGCCTGCCGTGATAATTCATGTCGAGCTGCACACCACGTTTCGAAGTACAAAGAGTAATGACGGCTCCTACATATTCTTGCGGCATATAAAGATTCACCGTCACGATCGGTTCACGAATCTCCTCTGTACGCGATGGCTCAGGCATTTTGGATGGATTATCCACCATCAGAATACTGCCATCACCCATGACAACTTCGTAAATTACGGTAGGCGCTGTCGTAATCAAGTCCATGTCGAACTCTCGTTCAAGGCGCTCCTGCACAATCTCCATATGTAAAAGGCCAAGGAATCCACAACGGAATCCAAAGCCCAAGGCCTGTGACACCTCGGGCTCATACATTAAAGCAGCATCGTTCAGCTTTAACTTTTCCAGAGAATCGCGCAAGGCATCATACTGATTTGCCTCAACCGGAAATAATCCAGCAAAAACTTGTGGCTGAACCTCTTTAAATCCCGGCAATGGCTCTTTAGCTGCCGTACCGACGATAGTAATCGTATCACCAACCTTGGCTGCTTTGAGCTCTTTAATGCCAGCAATAATGAAGCCAACCTGCCCCGCAGTCAGTTCGGTACGAGATAATGATTTTGGAGTGAATACGCCGACACTTTCAACCAGATGCTGCGCTTCGGTTGCCATAAACAAGATTTTGTCTTTCGGACGCAAAGTTCCGTTGACAATGCGGACCAGCATCACCACACCGACATAGTTATCAAACCAGGAGTCAACAATCAAAGCCTGCAGCGGCGCGTCTGGGTCGCCTTTTGGTGGCGGTACTTTTTTGATCAATGACTCGAGTACATCCTGTACGCCTAATCCGGTTTTAGCAGAGCAATGCACAGCATCACTAGCCTCAATCCCAATCACTTCCTCAATTTCATTGATGGCATTATCCGGATCAGCAGAAGGCAAATCAATTTTGTTCAGGACAGGAACGACCTCCACCCCCAGCTCAATTGCTGTGTAGCAGTTTGCAACGGTTTGCGCCTCTACACCTTGCGATGCGTCCACCACTAATAACGCACCTTCACAGGCAGATAGCGAACGACTTACCTCATAGCTAAAATCAACGTGACCAGGCGTATCGATCAGATTCAAGTTATATATTTGACCATCGAGAGACTTGTAGTGCAGTGCGGCAGTTTGTGCCTTGATTGTAATGCCACGCTCACGCTCGATATCCATCGAGTCCAGCACCTGAGCTTCCATTTCGCGATCGGACAATCCGCCGCACAATTGGATAATTCGGTCAGCAAGTGTAGATTTACCGTGGTCAATATGGGCAATGATTGAAAAATTGCGAATGTTCTTCATTAGGGGGACGGGAGGCCTATTACGAAAAAGGCGCTCTTAGCCGGGCAAAAAATCCCTAGGCGAGCGCCTTAATATTGGGTTATGCAAAATGACATTTTACCGGATTTCGCCACAGAAAGCCCAAAAATGATGTTGCAGCGGGCAAACGATAATGGCAATGGATTAAATCAATGGCAATAAAACAAAATAAAATAATACGCAAAATCCAATTAAACACCTATACAAAAGGAGAAAAATGAAAATCTGCTTCTATTTTACGCTGCGGCAAACACCATTTAGGGTCGTAATCTATACGAGCAAGATAAAGTCCGTCAGGCATAAAGGTTGGGGCTGACTGACTGCGATCACGACTCGATATCAATTCCTCAATCCACGCTGGTTCACGCTTACCGGTGCCGACAAAAATCAAGGCACCAACAATATTACGGACCATATGATGCAGAAAAGCATTCGCTCGCAGACTAAAAATAAACAGAGATCCCTCCTGTTTTATTTGAACGTCATACATGTGTTTAACCGGAGATTTCGCCTGACATGCTGCAGCACGAAAAACGGTAAAGTCATGCTCGCCGACTAAAAAAGGTATCGCTGCTTGCATGCGTTCAAGATCCAAAGGCCGAAAAACCCAGCCTGCTCGTTGCGATAACAGCGCTGACCTCACTGGATTATTATACAAAACATAATGATATGTTCTTGCATAAGCACTGAATCGTGCATGAAAATTATCGTGAGCATCAGGATCGGTAAAAGGAACTTCCGTCGCCCATTGAACTGATACCGAGTCGGGCAAAAAAGCATTCACACCGTTGACCCAAGAATACATTGACCGGTCAAGCTCAGTATCGAAATGCGCAATCTGCTCGACCGCATGAACACCGGCATCCGTACGACCTGCACAAGCGGTGATGATTGGCGTCTGAGCAAAAGAAGAAAGTGCTTTCTCTAATTGATCTTGAACCGTTTTACCCGACGGCTGCGTTTGCCAACCCTGCCAGCAGCTACCGTCATATTGCACACCTAATACCAAGCGCTTCAATTCAAATCCATTTACTAGTCGTTAAAATAAAAACGGGCGCAGGCAAAATGCCGCGCCCGTCGTTGCGTCACTTTAGACTCAGGACAATTGAGACAGCATCTCCTGTGCTTTGACTATCTGATCTGGCGTTCCACCCTTGACAACCTCATCCAGCAATTCACGCGCACCATCCTTGTCGCCGATTTCGTGATAAGCAACAGCAAGATCAAGCTTGGTTGCCATTTCAGCATTATAAGCCTGCGACTCTTGGCGATCCAGATTGACTACCTCGGATTTACTAGCCTCCTGCTCAAGGTCCAGATCAATGCCGGACAAATCAAATTCAAAAGCAGCAGGTGCATCAGGAACAATCGCTTGCGACACTAAATGCTCAGCAACCTCAGATACGGGCATATGCAGTTCTGGCTGTGCCGAAGATTCAAAAGCAATGCCACTTAGATCATCTGAAACGCTCTCAGGTGGATTCAAATCTAAAGACAAATGATCGATATTGAATTGATTATCAGAATGCTCGACATGAACTGCAACAGGAGTATCGACAACTGCAGGCTCAGCAACGTGCGCATCTCCACCCATGTCAAAATCAATTGACGCAAAATCAACGATTTCTTCAGCAACTGGCTCTACATGTTTCGCGGCATGAGAACTTGCGGACGTGTCAGGTATTTTCGGCACTTCCAACTCAGCCAACGCCGGAGCAGTATCGGCTCCTGGTATTTCCAAATCAAAATCCAATGCACCCAAACCCGCATTTGTATCAACAGCGGTAAAACTCATGTCTTCCTGATGCAATTCAGGCGCTTTTTCATCACCTAAACCATGAGCAGTATCAATGATACTGATAGATTCCAACATATCATGAGTCAAAGAATTTGCTAGCAATGCATCAGGATCCAGATCCTCCAATGGCTGAGTTCCTGCCCCCATCACGCCAGTCGCATCCGCGGGCGCCTTACCACCAGCATACAACGGATTCGTTGGATCCAATGAAATACCCATAGAAGCAGCTTGAGCCCAATCATCGCCCTCACCGCTGGTCATACCATACAATTCACCTGCCAGACGCTCGAATGATTTAGCATCTTTACGAGTGAAATAAATTTCCAGCAACTTCACTCTGACTGCATGTCTGTCCGGTTGAGTACGTAAAGCCTCCTTCAGAATTTCTTCTGCTTGAGAATCACGTCCGTAGGCAATATACACATCCGCCTCAGCAACCGGATCAACCTCATTCGCATCCAACTGACTTGCCGATGGTGCGAAATTTGAGTTAAAGACACTATTGTTGGTGTCTACACTCTGACCACCAGTAGAGCCAAACATTGAGTTGGCTTTCATACTGGAACCAGTCAGGATGCTATCCTCAAACTGTTGTAATTTTTTCTTACGCTGGCTTGCGAAAATACCGTAACCACCAAGTAAAGCCAATAACACTCCAGCGCCAGGTAACAGGAACCCACTATCCATCAAGCTGTCAAAAAATCCTGGCTCAGGAGGTGGTGGAGGCGGCAATATTTTTTTCTTGACCGGTGTTTTTACAGGTGGCGCAGATGCGGCACCATCTGCACTGGCCACGCTAGCAATTACAGGCGCCGGACTGGACGCGATAGCAGGTGCTACAGCCTGAGCTGGAGTAGAAGCTGATGCTGGCACCGATGCCGCTGGCAACGGGGAAGACGCAGAAGCAGCTTTCGTTGATGCTGATGCTGATGCCAATTTTGCAGCAGCTTGTTTGTCACTTAGATCCTTGTTTTTAACTTCAAGAATTTTTTGTAAACTTTCAACGTTCTTCTCTAACTCTTTTACTCTGGCATTTGCATCTGCTATTGCTTTGTCTTTTGCAATTTTATCTTCATCGATTGCCTTGCCTGTCGCCGATTTCGCTGAAGCACTAGGAGCCGCCTTTGATAATTTCAGCTTATCCAGTGACTCATTCGTTGCTGTAGGAACTTCTTTGACTTTGGCGGTAATAACACCGCTGGCAGTTTGCTTAGTGGCGGCTACCTTCTCCGCTGGTGCAGTCGCGACTTGTCCTGCAAGTTTGTTTCTGTACGAGCTAAAATCGTTGGCATGTGCCATGACGACTGAATGCGCCTCTGAAGTATTGATTGAAGAACGACTAGTCTCACCATCAGGCACAGTTAAAATCTGCCCACTCTTCAAGCGATTCATGTTGTTGCCAGCAAATGCTTGCGGATTAGCTTTATATAAGCTGACCAGCATCTGGTCCAGAGAAACGCCTTCTGCCTTATAGCTACCGGCGATTTTGCTTAAGGTATCACCAGGCTTTACCTGATAGTCACCGGCTGGCTTGGATTGTGCTGCCGTTTCGTTTTTTGGTGTTGATGTCTTACGTTCTGAGGGTGCAGCCTGTTGAGCCGGTTGCAGAGCCGAATTCGTGGCAGGACGTGTCAGCACAGCATTGGGTGCCGTTGACTGTGTCGAACCAGCAACAGTCACAGGATTCGCCACCTGTGCTGACTGACTATTCCTTAACTCAGCGGGGTCGAGCAAGAACGTATATTCACGCAACAATTTACCATTACTTGAATTCAGTTCCAGCAACATATCGACAAAAGGCTCGTTCATCGCCTGATTTGAACTGATACGTATCACATACCCAGCCCCACGTTGCTCCACACTAAAGCGCAAAGACAATAAGGCAGGATTAAAATCAATACTTGCCTGACGGAAAGACTCTGACGATGCCAGTTTTGGCACGAGTGAACCAATCTCATCCTTATTGGGAGATGTCAGCTCAATCTCTGCACGCAGAGGCTGCCCCAAAGAGGACAGAACAGTTAATTTCCCCAGGCCTGTTGCATAGGCACTGGACAACATGAACAAAGATGAGGCTACCGCTGCACCCAGCATTTTGCCTCCCAGAGAAATGACTGGTGAGCGTTTATAGTTATGCATTTTATAGGACATATTTGGGTAATTTGGTCAATCCAGTTGGCGATAGCAATCACATCAAATAAGAGATGGATGCATCATATTGTCGCAAGATAACATTACAAACTTAGCCGTGCAAGCTTAACTCGATTTGTCAGTATGGTAAATACATTAAGAGGTCAAACTATTTGCGTTTAGTATAAATCGTTGTTGCAGTTTGACAATCCGGAGAGAAGAACGGTAAAAAACCCTCAAAAAATTAAAAAGGAGTGAATTCACTCCTTTTTATCCTACTGGCTTAAAGCATTCAGAATGACATATCGTATTTATTCTGCAACCAAGAGACGTAACATACGACGCAAGGGCTCTGCAGCACCCCACAATAATTGATCGCCCACCGTGAAAGCAGATAAGTATTCGCCGCCCATCTGCATTTTACGCAGACGTCCGACAGGAATAGTTAGGCTGCCAGTCACTGCAGCAGGAGTCAAGTCACGCATAGAGGCTTCACGCTCGTTGGGTACAACTTTAACCCATTGATTATTTTGCGCAATGATGTCGTTGATTTCATCTAAAGGCACGTCTTTTTTGAGCTTGATGGTCAATGCCTGAGAATGACAACGCATCGCACCGATACGAATGCACAAACCATCAACCGGGATTGCCTCAGAACCAAAAGCAGCGCCTTTACCTAAGATTTTGTTAGTTTCAGCACCAGCTTTCCACTCTTCTTTAGAGACGCCATTTCCCAGATCTTTATCAATCCAAGGAATCAGGTTACCTGCTAATGGAACACCAAACTGCTTCGTTTCGTCGCCAGTAAATGCATGTTGCTTAGCCAGTACTTTGCGATCAATTTCCAGAATTGCCGCTGCCGGGTTATCCAGCAAAGCCTTAACTTCGGCGTTGATACTGCCAAATTGCGTTAACAGCTCGCGCATGTGTTGCGCCCCACCACCCGAAGCAGCCTGATATGTCATGGAGGACATCCAGTCAACCAGGTTATGCTGGAACAGACCGCCCAAGCCCATCAACATGCAGGAGACCGTGCAATTACCGCCGATATAATTCTTCACACCACGACTTAATGCGGTCTTGATCACATCGAGATTAACCGGATCAAGAACGATCACTGCATTGTAGTCCATACGCAGAGTGGATGCCGCGTCAATCCAGTAGCCGTCCCAGCCCGATGCACGTAATTTAGGGAAAATTTCCGTCGTGTAGTCACCGCCCTGGCAGGTAATAATAATGTCGCACTTCTTCAGCGCATCAATATCATTTGCGTCTTTCAATGTTTTTTCATTTTTTGCCATCGCAGGGGCTGTGCCACCTGTATTGGATGTCGAAAAAAACACGGGTTCGATATGAGCAAAATCGCCCTCTTCCTGCATGCGCTGCATCAGGACTGAACCCACCATTCCACGCCAACCTACCAGACCAACTAGTTTCATCATCTTTCCCTAAAATTTGCAGGCAATCCCTGCTGATTTACATACCAACCACTTTCTAAGTCAACGCACTTACTACCGCATTACCCATTTCAACGGTACCAACTTTCGTTGTACCTGCCTCAAAAATATCCGGTGTACGCAAGCCTTGTGACAATACCTTCTTGACGGCATTCTCAATACGGTCAGCCTGCTCAGCTTTACCCAAAGAAAAACGCAGCATCATGGCCGCAGAGAGTATCGTTGCCAAAGGATTTGCCACGCCCTTGCCGGCGATATCCGGTGCAGAACCATGCGAAGGCTCGTACAGGCCCTTATTATTTGCATCCAGAGACGCGGATGGCAGCATGCCGATAGAACCGGTCAGCATTGCCGCCGCGTCCGACAAAATATCACCAAACATATTGCCAGTCACAATCACATCGAATTTTTTCGGCGCACGTACCAGTTGCATCGCGGCGTTATCAACATACATATGATCCAGAGCCACATCAGGATATTCTTTATGTACGTCGGTCACGATATCTTTCCAGAACTGAAAAGTCTCCAGTACGTTCGCTTTGTCCACACTGGTCAGACGTTTTGAGCGTTTTTGCGCTGCCTGAAAAGCGACATGAGCGATGCGACGGATTTCTCCCTCGGCGTACCGCATAGTATCGAAACCTTCGCGTTGACCTTTAAACGGACCATCCGGGCACTCTCTTACGCCACGCGGCTGCCCAAAATAAATGTCACCGGTCAATTCACGGATAATCAATATATCCAGACCAGAAACTACTTCAGGTTTTAAAGTCGAAGCGCCCGCAAGCTCAGGATATAAAATTGCTGGCCGGAGATTCGCGAACAGATTCAAGTTTTTACGCAAGCCGAGAATCGCCTGCTCCGGGCGCAACGCACGCTCCAGTGTGTCGTACTTCCAGTCACCGACCGAGCCAAACAGCACCGCATCCGCATCCAGCGCCAACTTCAGCGTTGCTTCTGGCAGAGGATGCCCGCTCGCTTCGTAGCCCGCGCCACCAACTGGCGCTGTTTCCATTTCAAATGACTCACCCAGCACATTCAAAACTTTTACCGCTTGTTCGATAATCTCAGGGCCAATGCCGTCGCCCGGCAAAATTGCTATTTTCATGTTTTGTCAAATTCAATTAAATCGTATTAGCCAACCAGGGTTGCATTGCGATATGACGCTCTTCAAATGCGCGGATCTTGTCGGCCTGACGCAAGGTCAAACCGATGTCATCAAGGCCATTGAGCAAACAATATTTGCGGAAGGTATCCACGTCAAACGGATAACTTACACTCCCGCTCGATGTCGTCACGACTTGTTTTTCCAGATCCACGATAAGGCGAAAACCAGGAAAAGCCTTGACCTCGTTAAATAACTGATCAATTTGCGTCTCGCTCAAAACAATCGGCAGCAAGCCATTTTTAAAACAGTTATTAAAGAAAATATCCGCAAAACTAGGCGCAATCACAGCACGAAAGCCATACTGATCCAACGCCCAAGGTGCATGTTCACGAGAAGAACCACAACCAAAATTTTTACGCGTCAGCAGAATCGAAGCACCTTGATAGCGCGCCTGATTCAACACAAAATCAGGATTTAACGGGCGCTTAGAATTATCCATTCCGGGCTCACCGTGATCCAGATAACGCCACTCATCAAAAAGGTTAGGTCCAAAACCACTACGCTGTATTGATTTTAAAAACTGCTTAGGAATGATGGCATCAGTGTCGACATTGGCTCTATCCATAGGCGCAACGAGACCATCAAGAACGGTAAATTTTTCCATGATTATTTTTTACCAGCGCCTTCAACCACTTCGCCTGCTTTTTTGACGTCTTTACCAATGCCTTGCACTGTATTGCAAGCAGCCAGAACAAACACGCAGACAGCCAAAGTAAATAATTTTTTCATGTTAATTCCTTCAAATAAAAATTAGCGCAAAGCGCGGACATCAACAAAATGACCGGCAATACCTGCCGCAGCAGCCATCGCAGGAGAAACCAGATGAGTACGGCCGCCCTGCCCCTGACGACCTTCAAAATTGCGATTGGATGTAGAGGCGCAACGCTCACCTGGCTCCAGGCGATCTGCATTCATCGCCAGGCACATTGAGCAACCCGGCTCACGCCATTCAAAACCTGCATCACGGAAAATTTTATCCAAACCTTCGCGCTCAGCCTGATCTTTGACCAGACCAGAGCCTGGCACCACCATGGCCAGCTTGACGTTCGACGCACGGAATTTGCCGCGCACCACAGCCGCAGCGGCACGCAAATCTTCTATACGGGAATTAGTGCACGAGCCGATAAACACTTTGTCGATGCGGATATCTTCAATTGCTGTGTTCGGCTTCAATGCCATGTAAACCAAGGCTTTTTCCATTGCATCACGTTTAACAGCATCTTTTTCCTGATCTGGATCTGGTACGCGAGCATCGATACTGACCACCATCTCTGGGGATGTACCCCAAGTAACTTGTGGCTTGATCTCGGCAGCATTCAGTGTCACAACCATGTCAAATTTTGCGCCGGCATCAGTGTGCAAGGTGTTCCAATAAGCGACAGCAGTATCCCAGTGCGGGCCGACCGGCGAAAACGGACGGCCTTTTACATACTCAATCGTGGTCTGATCAACCGCGATCATTCCTGCACGGGCACCTGCCTCGATAGCCATATTGCATACGGTCATACGACCTTCCATCGACAGACTTCGTATTGTTGAGCCAGCAAACTCAATCGCATAACCGGTACCACCGGCCGTGCCAATTTTGCCGATGACAGCCAGCACAATATCCTTTGCGGTAACGCCTGCTGGCATTGCACCGTCCACCTGTATCAGCATGGCTTTGGACTTTTTAGCAATCAGTGTTTGCGTGGCCAACACATGCTCGACTTCGGACGTACCAATGCCATGCGCCAGGCAGGCAAACGCGCCATGAGTCGAGGTATGTGAATCACCACAGACAACCGTCATACCGGGCAAAGTGGCACCCTGCTCCGGTCCGATGACGTGCACAATACCCTGACGCTTATCGTTCATACCGAAATAAGTCAGTCCGTATTGCTTTGCATTGGCATCCAGCGTCTCTACTTGCAAACGAGAGGTAGGATCGTCAATACCGTTAATACGATTCGTCGTTGGCACATTGTGATCTGCGACGACTAAATTCGCGGACAAACGCCAAGGCTGGCGCCCCGCCAGTTTGAGCCCCTCAAAAGCCTGCGGGCTGGTAACTTCATGCAGTAAATGACGGTCTATATACAAGATGGCCGTACCATCGTCGTCGGCATGAACTACGTGGGACTCCCACAGTTTGTCGTAAAGCGTTTTAAGCATGATCTGAAGCCTGCACGATGATTTAAAAAGCGGTAAATAATGAAAAACTAAATCGTATGCTGCGCAAACAAAATAAACAAACGGCAGGAATAGGCCAAGAATTGATCAGCAGGCACAACACATGCACAGAGGAATGCCGGACATCGATTCGCTTAGTCTGGCTTGAGCAACAACTAAACGAACACAAAGAATCGAGCGTGATGGATGAGCGAATTTACACAGCGCTGTCGGATGACTATGCAGCAAAACCGATCAATCGTGCACCACGCAAGTGATTTTGTGGCCTTTAAGACCGAGTCCGGGAGACTCTTATGCAAGATTTGAGTTTGATTATGCCACAATTGTGCATTGCAGAACCGTGTCACGCATCAATTTAAGGCATCCAGGTTTCAATATAAAAAACCTGAATAGCGACTTAAAGCAAAATTTTTGTTGGAAAAATCAAGGGAATCAGAAAAATTCCCCTATTTTATTTGGCGAAGCAAGCGCACCGAGATAAAACAATGCGTCCAGGATAAACCTGCGGAAAACTAAACATACTCCGGGCAAGTATATATTTCAGCACCAATAAAGAACAGCGCGATTGAAGGTGTTTTTAAACATACTCACCTTATTTCATATTTTTCTATTTAAAAGCGGTGACTTGCACATCACCGCATTGCGCCCTGTGCCTCAAGGCGTGATCCATCAGCACCAATGCCAGCATGGCCTCAGCGATCGGCGTGGCGCGAATACCAACACATGGATCGTGACGACCAAAAGTTTCCACCATCACAGGATTGCCGTCCTTGTCGATTGATCGGCGCGAGGTCCTAATAGAGGAAGTAGGCTTGATCGCGATGGACACAGTAATGTCCTGTCCTGTTGAAATCCCACCTAAGACGCCACCGGCATTATTACCAACAAAACCTTCCGGCGTTAACTCATCACCATGTTCGGAACCGCGCTGGGTGACGCATTGAAATCCAGCACCGATTTCCACACCTTTGACCGCATTAATCCCCATCATAGCGTAGGCAATCTCGGCATCCAACTTGTCATAGATAGGCTCCCCAAAGCCAACCGGCACGCCACTCGCAACCACATCAATACGCGCGCCGATGGAGTCGCCATCTTTGCGCAGCGCATCCATATAATCTTCAAGCTGCGCAATTAACGTCACATCATTGTTTGGTGCAAAAAATGGATTTTCAGGTACATGATCCCAGGACTGAAAGGGAATTGCGATATCGCCTAACTGACTCATGCCGCCCTTAAAGGTGGTGCCGTATTGCTGCTGCAACCATTTTTTGGCAATCGCAGCGGCACCAACAACAGGTGCAGTCAAACGTGCAGAGGAACGACCACCGCCGCGCGGATCACGGATGCCGTATTTGTTCCAATAGGTAAAATCAGCATGTCCCGGGCGAAAGGTTTCGGTGATATTGCCATAGTCCTTACTACGCTGATCCTGGTTACGGATCAGCAAAGCAATCGGCGTCCCCGTTGTTTTGCCTTGATATACACCCGACAAGATTTCTACGGTATCTGGCTCCTGTCTTTGCGTGACATGACGCGAGGTACCAGGTTTGCGCCGATCCAGTTCCGGCTGAATATCCAGCTCAGACAACTCCAGACCCGGAGGGCAACCATCAATGACACAACCAATCGCTGGTCCATGAGACTCGCCAAATGTGGTTACAGTAAATAAAGTTCCAAAAGTATTACCAGACATAGTGTTCTGCAAAATTTTATTCAGGATTGACGCAATTCTAACAGCGATCCCCATTAACCGGACAAAAACCCTGAAACAGACACATCCAAAACATCAAAAAACAGCCACAAAACATCTACCGCCCCTACAAATTCCGTTTTTATAGAGACAAACTACGATTTATTAAGTTTTCTTGTTTTATACTGGGTACACAGAGCATTTGTGACTTGGCTGTTTGTAAATTTAATGCGATAGTTCCATACAAACATAACCTTTAAGATTTGTAGTCAAAATATAAATCCATTCTTGGAGTCGCTTCTCAGATGAATGCAATGATCCACTCTTCCGAAGATGATCTGGTCTTTCTGGATGAACCAGAGGAAAGTGACGCTTCGACAGTGACCAAGCTTCACCCAACGTGGCGAATCATGATCATCGACGATGATCCGGATGTACATTCAGCGACAACGTTTGCCTTAGGCAGTCTGGAGATCCAGCATCGTCCGCTAAGTTTCCTACATGCGTATTCAGCTGCCGAAGCACGCGACATACTGCAACACGAAACAGATATAGCGATCATTCTGCTAGACGTCGTGATGGAGCAAGAAGATGCGGGACTCCAGCTCGTCAGCCACATACGCAAGACACTGGGACTCGCCGATGTACGTATTATCCTGCGCACAGGCCAGCCAGGCTACGCGCCAGAGATAGACGCTATTCGTGATTACGACATCAACGACTACAAAACCAAATCTGAACTAACCCGCACCAAACTCTACACTGCAGTCACATCCGCGATTCGCTCCTACGAACAAATTTGCGCGATCAGCGCCAGCCGTCGCGGACTTGAACTGATTATCAACGCTAGCACTGAGCTGATGGCATTACGTGGTTTACAGAATTTTGCATCAGGCGTGCTCACCCAAATCTCAGGTCTGCTTGGCAATCAGGCAGAAGGCTTTGTCTGTTCACAGCAAGGTGCAGACGGAGAAAAAGAACTTAAAATCATCGCCGCGACGCACTCGTTCCAACACCTGATCGATCATCCGGTCAGCGATGTCGTCGATGAGAAGGCGAATGCGATCGTACAAAGGTCAATGCAGGAGCGCTGTAATTTATACGAGCCTGAATCAACAACACTGTACTTCAGCAATGTTGCAGATCGCGACCTGACTGTTTACCTGAATATTGGACTGAACCTGAGCGAGATGGACAAACGTCTGCTCGAAGTCTTTTGCAATAATGTCTCTGTTGGTCTGGATAACGTCATGTTGACCTCACGGTTACACAGCTATGCGTTTTATGACCCGCTCACCAGCCTGGCAAACCGGCTCAAATTATTGCAGACGTTAAATGAAACTCTGCAATCGCCGCTCAAAAAACATAGTGCCCTATCATTGATTGACATCGATCATTTCGCCGAAACCAACGACGCTCTAGGCCATCAGTTCGGTGACATGCTGCTGTGTGCTGTCGCCCAGCGTCTGGTCAAGCATTTTGGCGAAGATTGTCAGCTTGCCCGCGTGGGAAGTGATACTTTTGCGCTACTGGGTGACGAAGAAATGGTGTGTCCACAAGCGATCCTGACCTTGTTTACGCCGCCATTTCAGGTCGATCGACAGGATGTGCAATTATCTGCAACGATCGGCTTAGTTGAACTATCTGACTACGATGGTGACGGGTCTGAAGCCCTCAAAGACACTAACATTGCGCTCAAGCGTGCAAAAACGCATCAACGTGGTAGCTTTGTCTACTTCACACGAGACATGGGTGTGGAAATACGTGAACGTGTGCGCCTGATGCACGCTTTGCGCGCAGCATTTGAAAATGAAAAATTGTTTCTGGTGTTCCAACCACAAATTGACATGTCAAATGGACAGGTAGTCGGAGCAGAAGCCCTGCTCCGCTGGAAAACCGAGGAAGGCAAATTTGTTCCGCCCGATTTATTTATTCCTATCGCCGAATATTCTGGCCTGATCGTTGACATCGGGGAGTGGGTACTGCGCACAGCATGCCGTGAATTGGTTCATTTGCGTAGCTTAGGGTATAAAGACTTTCAGATGGCGATTAACGTCTCGCAGGCACAATTCTCTCATCCGCTGTTTATGCAATCCCTTAACAGCGCCTTGCAAGATACTCAGGCACCGCCAGAATCGATTGAGTTGGAAATCACCGAATCGATGGCAATGAAGGACCCGGAACTGCTGATTAAAACTCTGCATCAGATTAAACAACTAGGTATTAAGATTTCGATTGATGATTTTGGTACAGGGTTCTCGTCACTGAGTCATTTACAAAAACTCGATATCGACAAACTAAAAATTGACCGTGCTTTTGTCAATGAAATCAGACAAGACTCAGGCGAAGGTAGCATTGCCAAAATGGTAGTTCAACTAGGCAAAAGTTTAGGCATCGCCATCATCGCAGAAGGAGTAGAGAGCGAGATGCAAGCGCAGACGCTGCTCTCATTCGGCTGCCATTTAGCGCAAGGCTATTTGTATGCCAAACCAATGACAAGAGAAGATTTGCACCCTTGGTTAGAAAATAAGCGGCAACTCAAGAGTAATTAATTTCCCGGATTTAAAAATGGCATATGTGATGGCTGAAGCCAGTACATGTGCCATTTTTATCATATTGCACACAAATGAATTGTGTCGCCATAAAATTGCTTATTTCACCACATCTCACCGCCATAAAAAAGTTTAAGGACGAAGAACCTATTTTATCTGCGCCTTCATCTGTGTATTCGCCTGTATTTTCATCTGCATACCAGAATGGAATTTTCTATTTCTATTCCCCCGATTTTGCAGACTGTCGCATGCTGATGGTAATCGTCACTCTATTTCTTTAGAGTGACAACATGCCGCAAAACAGTATGCAATGCCTGATCTCAACTTGATTGGCAAAGCAAAAAAAGTAAATCATTATCAGAAAGCCTCATCATGAATCCCAACGCGATCCAAACCATCAAAGAACTTATCAATGCATTCTTGCATTGGTTAAGTAAAGCGTTTGACAAGACTGCTGCCTGGGTGACAACCTTATCCTGGTGGAAATTTTTTCTATTCGCGTTAATCATGATGATTGCCGGCTCCATCTTCCAGGACAATATTCTGAACTCAGACGATGGCGTCATTGTCCCCAATAAAAAAGCTGCGAAAAAAGCAAGCAAAACAAAAAGTATCAACGATGGCGATACGAATATCGAGATCGACGGCACCGGGATTCACATCCGCAAAAATAAGACTGATGGTGGTGGCAAGCAAATCGAAATTGATGAAAATGGCATCCGTGTTCTGAAAGAGGGCAGCTCCTCCACACCACCTGCTCCGTCAGCAGTACCGGCACAACCTGAGCCACCCAATGCATCTAATCCGACCTCACCGCCAAGCCCTCCGGCAATGCCAGACATGCCCAAAGCAGGCCAGGATGACATCCATATCAAATTACCTCCAGACATTGCCCAGGAAATCAGTAATGACATTGAAGATGCTGTTGCCGACGCCGCTGATGAAGAAGTAAAAAGCTACCAGAAGAAATCATCTAAATGGTTTATGAACTTTGTCATGCTTTTGATCTTCGGCCTTCTCGGGATGAAGGCATTAATGGGCGGCAAAGTTCGCGCTGAAGAGAAAGCCAAAGAAGCTAATCTGTCCGCTGAAAGGGAGTCTTTATTGCGTCAGGTCAGTGAGGCACAGATGCAAATGATGCAGGCACAAGTCGAGCCGCATTTCCTCTTCAACACGCTGGCATCCGTCGAATATTTAATCGAGACAGATCCGCCAAGAGCTGCAGCAATGCAACGCAGCCTGATTTCCTACCTGCGTGCCGTATTGCCACAAATGCGTGAGAATGCTGCCAAAACGAATCTCGGGCGTGAAGCCGATATGGTGAAGTCTTATCTCGAGCTCTTAAAGATGCGGATGGAGGAACGCCTGGAAGTCGACTTTAATATGCCAGAAGGATTACGCAGCGCCTCATTCCCACCAATGATGTTGCAATCACTGGTTGAGAACGCGATCAAACATGGATTAGAAGTCAAAGCGGAAGGTGGCACCGTACACTTTCATGCCGAGGTCGCGCACAATAAATTACGCGTCTCTGTCAGTGACAATGGTCTCGGTTTCGGCGCAATGCCTAGCAACGGCACCGGTCTGGGCTTGCAAAATATTCGCGAACGCTTGAAGCTCATTTACAAAGAAAAGGCACAAATGATCATTACACCCAATCAACCGACAGGAGTTTGCGTTACTATAGAAATACCTTATGAGTTAGCCAACTAATTAACCAGAATTTTTACTATGCCTACAGCGATACTAGCCGATGATGAAAGACTGATGCGTGACCAGTTAAGGTCACGCCTGGAGCAGGTCTGGCCAGAATTGCACATTCTTGATGAAGCAAAAAATGGTGAAGAAGCCATACAACTAGTCGATAGCCTGACACCGGACTTCGTATTCCTAGACATTCGCATGCCAGTCAAAACCGGTCTAGAAGCAGCAAAAGAAATCGGGGGCAAGGCACATATCGTTTTCATTACAGCGTACGACCAGTACGCAATTGAAGCATTCGATCACGGCGCCGTCGATTATGTATTGAAGCCTGCAGACATAGACCGTCTGACCAAAACAGTCGAGAGATTAAAGGCACGGCTGAGTAGTAAAGATGAACCAAATGACATGAGCAATATGCTGGCCCAGCTTGCCAAGCAGATGGGTATCGGCACCAAGGTCAATTATTTACAATGGATACAGGCATCGATTGGGCAAGAACTACGTTTGATTCCGGTAGAGGAAATTTTATTTTTTCAGTCGGACGAAAAATATACCCGTGTACAGACAGCAAGCTATGAGGCATTAATCAGAAAACCGGTTCGCGATCTCGCCGAGGAGCTTGATCCAGCTTTATTCTGGCAAATCCACCGCGCTACATTAGTGAACGCAAAAGCAATATCAGGTGTTGTCCGTGATTTAAGAGGCCGCCACTTGGTACAGATAAAAGGACTGACAGAGAAACTCGAAGTTAGCCGCAGCTTTGTGCATTTGTTTAAGCAGATGTAATTAGAATTTCGAGATCACTGGTGATTTTGTTCCTGCAAATACAAAAGCCGCCACCATATTATATGGTAACGGCTTTAGTGAAGAAATATACTCCCCTACTGTATTCTTTAAAGAGCCTTATCAATAAAGCGGAACAGCTCTGTTTGCATTTATTTTGTGGGGAGTATTATAGAATATGTCGCCCTATCCACCATGCGATCGCCGCAACAAATGCACTGGCCGGAATAGTCAAAATCCAGGCCCACACAATATTACCGGCAACACCCCAGCGGACGGCAGACATTTTCTGAGCTGAACCAACACCGACAATGGCACCCGTGATGGTGTGTGTTGTTGATACCGGTATTCCGAAATGAGAGGCAACAAATAAAGTGATAGCGCCACCGGTCTCAGCACAAAAACCACCGACAGGTTTTAGTTTAGTGATTTTCTGACCCATGGTTTTCACGATCCGCCAGCCACCGAACAGAGTGCCAAGTCCGATGGAAGCGTAGCAGGAAATGACGACCCACATTGGCGGCAAGGCATCGCTATTTGACACATAGCCAGCAGACACTAGCAACATCCAGATAATGCCGATGGTTTTTTGTGCATCATTGCCCCCGTGACCAAGGCTGAACATTGAGGCGGAAACCAATTGCAAACGCCGGAACCATTTATCAACCTTCAATGGCGTCGATTTCACAAACAACCATGAGACAATCAGCATCATGACCGATCCCAATACAAACCCCAGCAAAGGTGATACGACGATAAAAATAATTGTGGTCCACAAACCTTTTGAGACTAAAGCACCCGTTCCAGCCTTTGCCACAGCGGCGCCAACAAGACCACCGATCAGCGCATGAGATGACGAAGATGGAATACCAAAATACCAGGTAACCAAGTTCCAAAAAATAGCACCAACCAACGCGCCAAAAATCACATAATGATCAACAACGGACGGATCGATCGTACCCTTGCCAATTGTTGCAGCAACTTTCAGCTGAAAAAACAAAACAGCAATGACATTAAAAAACGCTGCCATCGCGACCGCTTGCTGCGGTTTTAAAACTCCTGTCGATACCACTGTCGCAATCGCGTTAGCAGCATCATGGAAGCCATTCATAAAATCAAATAACAAAGCCAAGATCACCAATAAGGCGATGACGTACAGGCTCATGTGGACGGTTTGCATGGAGTTCACTTCTCTATTAAGTTCTCATGTCAATTCTCTAAATTCTGAATAGTAGAGAACGAGTACTTGTTAAATCTAAATCTATTAGCTTAACTGCCCAATCGATCGTATAGGGGCAGATAAAAACCAAGGCAGCCTAGGGTGACTCAATCAGCCTCACTGTTTGGACTCAAGCGTTTTCGACAATAATACCTTCAATGATATTGGCGACATCTTCGCAACGATCAGTGACGGTTTCGAGAATCTCGTAAATCGCTTTCAGCTTGATCAGATTACGCACATCCGGCTCATCACGGAACAGCTTGGACATCGCAGCGCGCATCACGTGATCTGCATCAGACTCCAGACGATCGATCTCTTCGCAGATCGATAGCATCTGACGTGAATTCGCCATATTAGGCAACAGCGCTACAGCATCTTTCACCTTTTCAGCGCAAGCCAGGCAGAGCTCGGCAAGACGCTTCGCCTCAGGCGTGATCTCGCGGATATCATACAAAGAGATAGTCTGACCAGCGTCCTCCAGCAAATCCAGAATGTCGTCCATACTAGTAATCAGCTTATGGATATCATCTCTATCCAGCGGCGTAATAAATGTCTTATGCAGCAGTTCAATTGTATTGTAGGTGACGGTATCTGCCTGTTTTTCAATCGCTTCGATCGCATGAACCCTGATCTCCAGATCATCGAAGTTAGTCATCAGAGCGACCATTTCTTTCGATCCTTTTACGCACAACTCAGCATGCTGATTAAAGAGTTCAAAAAACTTTCCCTCTGTGGGCATCAATCGTCCAAACATTTTTTTCTCACTAAAGTAGTAACGCTAAAATTGTGCCGAAGCTACAGGAACGTGTCCTACAACTCCAGACGCTGCTTCATATTGAATAAATTTACTAAAACCAACTGCGAAAATTTGATTATTCGTTATCGCCATACACAGATAATGATCCGGTGTAATTATCAAATTTGGTGTACTCACCCAGAAATGTCAGGCGTACGCTGCCAATAGGGCCATTACGCTGTTTGCCGATGATAATTTCTGCGGTACCCTTATCGGGCGAGTCAGGGTTATAGACCTGATCACGATAAATAAACAAGATAACGTCTGCATCCTGCTCAATCGCACCAGATTCGCGCAAATCCGACATAACGGGACGCTTATTAGGCCGTTGCTCAAGCGAGCGATTCAACTGGGATAATGCGATAACAGGACACTGCAATTCTTTCGCCAGACCTTTTAAGCTACGAGATATTTCAGAAATTTCTGTCGCCCGATTTTCACCGCCAGAGTTACCTGACATCAGTTGCAAGTAATCGATAATGATCAATCCCAATTTGCCACATTGACGTGACAAACGACGTGAGCGGGCACGCAACTCAATAGAACTAAGTGCCGGCGTTTCATCAATGTACAACTGTGCATCGTTCATTTTTTGAATCGCATGCGTTAAGCGCGGCCAATCCTCATCAACCAAGCGTCCGGTACGTAACCGGTGCTGATCCAGGCGACCAACGGAACCCAGCATACGCATTGCTAATTGCGCGCCGCCCATTTCCATCGAAAACACGGCGACTGGCAAACCACTTTCAATAGCAACGTTTTCACCAATGTTAATAGAAAATGCCGTTTTACCCATCGATGGACGACCTGCAACAATAATTAAATCACCAGGTTGCAATCCTGATGTCATACGATCCAAATCAGCAAAGCCAGTAGGAACACCAGTAATATCACTGGTGTGATCACGGTTATATAACTCATCAATCCGCTCAACAACTTGCGTCAACAAAGGCTGAATCGCCGTAAAGCCTTGAGCCCCGCGCGCGCCCTCTTCCGCAATCGCAAAAATCTTCGACTCAGCTTCGTCAAGCATTTGCTTAACTTCTTTGCCTTGCGGATTAAACGCATTCCCGGCAATTTCGTCAGAGACCGATATCAATTTACGCAAGACACCACGGTCGCGCACAATCTCTGCATAACGACGAATATTGGCTGCAGACGGCGTATTTTGTGCTAGCGCGTTCAGATAGGTCAGGCCACCTGCATCATCAGCCTTATTGATTCCAGTTAGGGCCTCATATACCGTAATGACGTCAGCGGGCTTTGTCGCATTAATCAGCTTAACAATCGCCTGAAAAATAATACGGTGGTCATATCGGTAGAAATCATCCTCACGGATAAAGTCAGCGATCCGGTCCCAGGCAGCATTATCAAGCAACAGCCCACCAAGCACAGACTGCTCTGCCTCGATGGAATGTGGGGGAACGCGAATGGAATCTAATTGCGGATCGGAAGGTGCTTTCATGGCGCGCATTATACCTTTTTATTCCGCTTCAAAAACAAAGAAAGCAAAGCAAATGCCTTACCCAAACCGCAAGTACTTGACGCATCAAAGATGGAACAAACATGCAAAACACCATCAGAAAAAATCACCAAACATATATCAAACTGTTATTAACGTAAAAAAGCCGGGCAAGCCCGGCTTTTTCTACGACTAAAATGAGCGTATTAAGCGTGCTCGCCCAATACAGCAACAGTCACGTCAACAACGACGTCTGTGTGCAATGCAACAGCAACAGAATGATCGCCAACAATTTTCAACGGACCTTGTGGCATACGAATCTGCGCTTTTTCAACCGCGAAACCTTGTTTTACCAGAGCTTCAGCGATGTCAAAGTTAGTCACAGAACCGAACAAACGGCCATCAACACCAGATTTCTGCGAAATCTGGACTGTCAAACCTGACAGTTTTTCACCAGCAGCTTGCGCTACAGCTAAGCGTTCAGCAGCAGCTTTTTCTAAGTCTGCACGTTTCGCTTCGAATTCAGCGATTGCAGCGGCTGTTGCACGACGAGCCATACGTTGTGGGATCAAGAAGTTACGTGCGTAACCATCTTTAACTTTAACTACATCGCCCAGATTGCCGAGATTAACGACTTTATCAATCAGAATAACTTGCATATTTTTCTCCTAGTACCTTGTCGTCAATTACGCTGTGTGCAGATCAGTGTACGGCAGCAACGCGAGGTAACGTGCGCGTTTGATCGCTGTGTCAACTTGACGTTGGTACAGTGCTTTAGTACCAGTCAAACGTGCTGGCATAATTTTGCCGTTTTCTTGCACGAAATCTTTTAATGTGTCGACGTCTTTGTAGTCAACTTGTGCCACATGAGCTGCTGTGAAGCGGCAGAATTTTTTGCGTTTGAACAAAGGATTTTGTTGCTGACGCTTTTGTTTCAATTTGCTTTTGTCAAATTTTTTACCGAATGCCATTTTTGGCTCCTAATCTAGTAAAGTCGCCTCGAAATCAGTGATGTGAAATACGAGACTTTTGCTGTTACGGTTCTTGCGCGACAAAAAACCTGTGAATTGCATAACCACTCCCAGCTCTATCTCTAAAAATCGTTTTGAAATATTACCTGCTGCAATGGCATTAATTTCAAACTCGACTACACGCTGAGTATTCGCTTGCTCTTGCTTTGAAGTATGCGTCAGTACCGCAGAAGCTATCGGAATTCCTGCTGGCGTATAGCGCAGCGCCGATTTCTCTAAAATACTGGCAACAACTTTAAGCTGATTCACTGATTTATGTTGCGTCCTCTAAAGCTCAATTATGCCGCTGGCGCTTCTACGCGTTGCGTTTTAGCAGCATCTTCTTTCTGTACAGCTTTCATCATTGGAGATGGTGCTGTTTCAGCTTTTTTCATTTTGACTGTGAGGTGGCGCAGAACTGCATCATTGAATTTGAATGCGGTTTCCAACTCGAGCAGAGTCTCAGCATCGCACTCAATGTTCATGCAAACATAATGTGCTTTAGCCAGTTTTTGAATCATGTAAGCCAATTGACGACGGCCCCAGTCTTCGACGCGGTGTACTTGGCCGCTGCGTGCTACTACAGAAGCTTTGTAACGCTCGATCATTGCAGGCACTTGCTCGCTTTGATCAGGATGTACGATAAATACGATTTCATAATGACGCATATATTCTCCTTGTGGACAATAAAATAGCCCGCCTCGGCGTCAAGACGAGTGCGGGAAGAGGAAAAGCCCACGATTATACTGCATTTTTTGAATTTACTCAATAGTTTCAAGCACTTATTGCGTACACAGAAAAAACTACTGATCCAATACACTTTTCCGATTCAGGCTCAGGTTCTAAATGAAAAAATTTTGGCTATTCAGAAATTTATGTTTATACTGTACAAAAATACAGGCTGCATATAAACCCAGCCAAACTTTACCCAATTGGAATTCTGACATGCTAAAACTTACTGCCCGCCAAGAACAGATTCTGAATTTGATTAAAGATGCCATTCAAAATACCGGCTTTCCGCCGACGAGAGCAGAAATTGCCAACGAACTAGGATTTCGCTCAACCAATGCAGCCGAGGAACACCTGCAAGCACTAGCCCGCAAGGGAGTTATAGAAATAGCTCCGGGAACATCGCGTGGCATACGCCTGCTTGACTCTGCTTTGAGCAATCTCAAAGGGAAATTTAGCGCTGGAACACAAATGGCATTGCCCCACCCTGCTTTGATGCAACTCAGTCTGCCTTTAGTTGGCAGAGTGGCTGCCGGCTCACCTATTTTGGCTCAAGAACATGTAGACACAAATTACCAGGTTGACCCCGCATTATTTTCTGCAATACCTGACTACTTACTAAAAGTCCGCGGCATGTCTATGCGTGACGCAGGTATTTTTGATGGCGATTTACTCGCGGTAAAAAAATCGAGTGAAGCAAAAAATGGACAGATCGTTATTGCTCGCATGGGCGACGATGTGACTGTCAAACGATACAAAAAAACTGGCAGTATCATTGAATTACTCGCTGAAAATCCCGACTATCCCAACATTAAAATTGCTGAACAAGATGAAGATTTTTCTCTGGAAGGCTTAGCCGTTGGCTTGCTCCGTGCCTGGACTTAACCAAACTTAGCAAGACTCTAAACATGCACAAGTAAGCAACTGATTTGTGCATGCTGATCAGAATAGTGACTTTATCCTTCAACTATATCCGATACCTGCAGCACCTCATAATCCGCAAGAAATTCAGCCATTGATTGATAGGTAACACCCCGCTCAGAATGAGCATGCCACACGTTACCCTCAAAATATATGCCAACGTGGTGGATACCTCTCCCGCCTTTTCTTGTGCAAAAAATCAGGTCGTGATTGACCACTTCAGCGAGTTTTTTTGAACGACCAAGGCGACGTTGATCGTAAGAATTTTTAGGAATACTCTTAGCTAAAACATCATAATAATAGCGTTGAGAAAAACCAGAACAGTCAATACCAGCACGAGTTATACCGCCCCATATATAAGGCGTTGCAAACCAATATTGAAAAAATACATCAGAACTTAGATCTATAGATTCAACAGGAATGTAGGCATGAATATCTGCATCAATATTAACTGCAGCAGCATGAACCCAGCCTATCACTCCATCCCACTTCATGACTAAAGCAAAATCAAGGTGTGTACCAAGAATGCGAACAACCTCCTCAACATCACACTGGGTTTGACGGAACCGGTCTTTTTCATCGGAGTTCATCGATGAGTAAGTCGGCTCAGGATGCCTCAATACATCCATTAAATATAGAGCCCTTCCATACACACCACTGAACCATTGGTCTTTTTCAATATGAACCATTATTTGATTTCTCGATTAAATCCAAAATAATTTCATGGCATCGTGATTTAAATTACGATGCAAATAAAAATAGCCGCTGATTTAAACAGCGGCTATTTTGAGGTAAACCCTAGGAGATTAAACAATCAATGTTTTACGACGCCAGTGTCACTAACAGTTTCTGTTTTGGCTGCGGCAGCAACCAAAACTTCTTCATCAGTTAACGCAACCGGCATGCGCTCAAGTGCAATTTCCAAAACCTTGTCAATCCAGCGCACAGGAATAATTTCCAATTTATTTTTTACGTTATCAGGAATATCGGCTAAATCTTTGGCATTTTCCTCTGGTATCAATACAGTCTTAATACCACCGCGATGAGCTGCCAATAATTTCTCTTTCAATCCTCCAATAGGCAGAACTTCGCCACGCAAAGTAATTTCGCCAGTCATCGCAACATCAGCGCGGACAGGGATGCCTGTAAAAACAGATACCAGTGCAGTCGTCATCGCAATGCCGGCAGAAGGACCATCCTTAGGAGTCGCTCCCTCTGGCACATGAATGTGAATATCACTTTTTTCAAAAACATCATTCTTGATACCTAGGCGCTTAGCCCGGCTACGAACTACTGTACGAGCAGCTTCAATTGACTCCTTCATGACATCGCCTAAAGTGCCTGTACGTATTACTCCGCCTTTTCCGGGCATTGCAACGGCCTCAATCGTCAACAGATCTCCGCCGACCTCTGTCCATGCAAGACCAACGACTTGTCCAACTTGATTTTCTTTCACTGCGACGCCAAAATCATAGCGACGAACACCAAGGAACTTATCAAGATTCTTAGAGGTGATCGTTGCTTTTTTCTCGCTCTTTTTCAATAAAAGCATCTTCACTACTTTACGGCAAATCTTGGAAACTTCACGTTCCAGGGAGCGCACGCCCGCTTCTCTGGTGTAGTAACGAATGATGTCGCGAATCGCACTTTCGGATATATTAATCTCGCCGTCTTTTAAGCCATTATTCTTAATCTGTTTTGGCAACAAGTAGCGTTGAGCAATGCTAGTCTTTTCATCTTCGGTATAACCTGACAGACGTATAACCTCCATCCGATCTAACAAAGCGGGCGGAATATTGTACGAATTAGAAGTCGCCACAAACATTACGTCGGACAAATCGAAGTCAACCTCAATGTAATGATCTGAAAAAGTATGATTTTGCTCAGGATCTAAAACCTCCAGCAATGCAGACGACGGATCACCGCGGAAATCAGCCCCCATTTTATCAACCTCATCCAGCAGGAATAAAGGGTTGCGTACGCCAACCTTAGACAAACTCTGCAAAATTTTACCTGGCATAGAACCGATGTAAGTACGACGATGGCCGCGGATTTCAGCTTCATCGCGCACTCCACCTAAAGCCATACGCACAAACTTACGATTTGTTGCACGGGCAATCGACTGTCCTAGCGAAGTCTTACCAACACCTGGAGGACCGACCAGGCACAAGATCGGAGCTTTTAACTTATCGACGCGCTGCTGAACGGCAAGATATTCCAAGATCCGTTCTTTGACCTTATCTAAGCCGTAGTGATCATCTTCCAACACTTTTTCTGCATTGGTCAGATCATTATTAACTTTGGATTTTTTCTTCCACGGTAAATTAACGATGGTATCGATGTAATTTCTTACAACGGTCGCCTCTGCCGACATAGGAGACATCATCTTGAGTTTTTTCAACTCAGCCATGGCCTTATCGCGCGCCTCTTTGGGCATTTTAGCGGCAACAATTTTCTTTTCCAGCTCGTCGATGTCTGCGCCCTCGTCGCCCTCGCCCAACTCTTTCTGAATCGCTTTAACCTGCTCATTCAAATAATATTCGCGCTGAGACTTTTCCATCTGACGCTTTACTCGTCCACGGATACGCTTCTCTACCTGCAGAATATCGAGTTCACCTTCCAATTGTCCAAGCAAATGCTCGAGCCGCTTGGATACACTGAAGATTTCCAAAATAACCTGCTTCTGTTCAAGTTTTAATGGCAGATGAGCGGCAATCGTATCGGCAAGGCGACCAGCGTCGTCAATACCAGATAAAGAAGCCAAGATTTCAGGAGGAATTTTTTTATTCAATTTGACGTATTGGTCAAATTGTTGGACGATTGCGCGGCGCATCGCTTCAACTTCGGAGTCATCACCCTCTTCTGGAGGTACGGGCGTGAGATCCGCCGTAAAATGCGATTCAGTTTCGGTAATCTTGTGGATGCGTGCACGCTGCGCGCCCTCGACCAATACCTTGACGGTGCCGTCAGGTAATTTCAACATTTGCAAAATGTTAGCGATACAACCGATCTCGTAAATATCGTCAGCGGATGGTTCGTCCTTGGCAGCAGCTTTTTGGGCTGCGAGCATGATGCTCTTTCCCTGCTCCATTGCCGCCTCTAAAGCCTTGATAGACTTTGGCCGGCCAACAAATAAGGGGATAACCATATGTGGGAAAACCACCACATCGCGCAAAGGCAATAACGGCAATTCTGTTTGTTCAGTGATTATGGAAGTTGTCATGGCGCACCTTATTCAAAATTTCTAGTAGATAGATTGGCGCACTAGGCTAAAACTCAAGCCCGTCATCCGAAAAACAATAAAAAAAGCCACTCAGAGGAACCTCCGGGTAGCTTTTCGATTGAAGCTCAATTTTATTGTGTAATTAATTGTACTGCGTATTCCTGATATTCGCGGATCAATTATGACATTCACCCACACTTTTTAGGAATTAAGACTTCACGCCCGAAACTTTCGGTTGCTCGTCATAAATCAGCAAAGGCTTAGCGCCATTATTGATCGTATTTTCATCAATCACGACTTTTGATACATTTTGCTCACTTGGTAAATCATACATAATGTCAAGCAGAGCATGCTCAAGAATCGAACGTAATCCGCGCGCACCAGTTTTCCGAGCAATCGCTTTCTTCGCAATCGCTTGCAATGCTGCAGGACGAATCTCTAGTTCAGACCCTTCCATTTCCAACAATTTTGAATACTGTTTGATCAACGCATTTTTTGGCTCTACCAAAATCTGAATTAAGGCGGCCTCATCCAATTCATTCAGTGTGGCAATAACCGGCAAACGACCAACCAATTCAGGGATAAGACCAAACCGGATCAAATCTTGTGGTTCGGCATCCTGCATAACCTGACTGGCACTTTTTTCGGACTGACTCTTTACGCTGGCACCGAAACCGATACCGCTGCGCTCAGAGCGGTCAGAAATGATCTTGGCAAGGCCATCAAAAGCGCCGCCACAGATGAACATGATGTTAGTTGTATCAATCTGAATAAAGTCCTGATTGGGGTGCTTACGACCACCTTGTGGTGGCACGGAAGCCATAGTTCCCTCAACCAATTTCAACAGAGCTTGCTGAACCCCCTCACCAGATACATCACGTGTAATCGATGGATTATCTGATTTACGCGAAATCTTATCAATTTCATCAATGTAGACAATCCCTTTTTGGGCACGCTCAACTTCATAATTGCAATTTTGCAATAATTTTTGAATAATGTTTTCAACGTCCTCACCAACATAACCTGCCTCGGTTAATGTCGTTGCGTCGGCAATGACGAACGGAACATTCAGCATACGGGCCAGTGTTTGCGCCAGTAAAGTCTTACCCGAACCGGTTGGACCTACTAGCAAAATATTACTTTTAGCCAGTTCAACATCATCTTTTTTACCGAGATGCTTAAGACGTTTGTAATGGTTATAAACAGCAACAGCCAAGATACGCTTAGCCGTTACCTGACCAATCACATATTGATCTAGTAAGGCCGTTATTTCTGACGGAGTTGGCAAATCAGTTTTGGCACTGGAAATGGATTCCAGATTACTAACTTCGTCACGAATAATGTCATTACATAAGTCGATACATTCGTCGCAGATGAAAACAGAAGGCCCGGCAATCAGTTTTTTAACCTCATGCTGACTCTTGCCACAAAAAGAACAATAGAGCAGTTTTTCGCCAGTGGAGGATTTTTTATCGGGCATAGTACTTAGGTTCTTAACGAAAATTTAGCGGATTTGTATTTGATATTACCTGCAAATTCGACATAAGTCATCGAACATGTTTAGGTTATAAATGATTTAAAAAATCTTGCCACAATTATTTTGTAGCGTTCAATAAAAAACGCCCGGACTTGTAAGTGCGGGCGCTTTCTCTATTTTCAATATTCTTTTAGTACATCAAGCGCGATGTGTAAGAACTTTATCAATCAAACCATATTCTACGGCCGCATCTGCTGACATAAAATTATCACGGTCAGTATCTTTACCGATCTGCTCAATAGTTTGACCTGTCTTATCGGCCAAAATACCGTTCAGGCGTTCACGCAAATACAAGATCTCGCGAGCCTGAATTTCGATATCTGATGCCTGTCCTTGCGCACCGCCCAAGGGCTGGTGAATCATAATCCGTGAGTTCGGCAAAGAGAAACGTTTACCTTTCGCACCTGCAGCCAGTAAGAAGGCCCCCATTGATGCCGCTAAGCCTGTACACAAGGTTGAGACATCTGGCTTAATAAACTGCATCGTATCGTAGATCGCCATACCAGCAGACACTGAACCACCGGGAGAGTTAATGTAAAGTGAAATATCCTTATCTGGATTTTCACTTTCCAAGAACAACAATTGCGCTACGATCAGATTAGCTGCCTGATCGTTCACAGGACCAACCAGAAAAATCACACGTTCTTTCAGCAAACGGGAATAGATATCGTAAGCACGCTCTCCACGACCACTTTGCTCTATGACCATCGGCACCATGCCTAGCATGTTGGTATCTAATGCTGAATTCTGAATGATGCCTGTCATGTGATTTCCTTTAATTATTGCGCGTTGTTACCCATTAATTCGTCGAATGGCAGCACTTTATCTGTAACCTTCGACTTACCTAATACGTAGTTAACGACGTTTTCTTCTAATACAAGGGCTTCGACTTCCGCCAAACGATTACGATCACTGTAGTAGTACTTTACGACTTGCTGCGGATCTTCGTAACTCTGTGCAAAATCTTCTACTTGCGCTTTGATCTGCTCTGCAGTTGCCTGCAAATTGTTGGCCTTGACTAACTCAGCCAAGATCAAACCCAGGCGAACACGACGCTCAGCTTGCGCTGTAAACAGCTCTGGCGGAAACGGAACATCTTTGACGTTCATACCGCGTTGCGCCATATCCTGGCGTGTCATTTCAGCTAAGCGCTGACCATCTTGCTCTACGAGAGCTTTAGGCACATCAAACTCAACCGCTTTCACTAAAGCATCCATCACACTATCTTTAGTTTTTGCTTTTACACGACCGTTAACTTCACGCTCTAAATTTTCTTTGATGTCCGCACGCATTTTAGCCAGGTCGCCGTCTTCCACGCCTAAACTCTTAGCAAATTCTGCATCAACCTCTGGCAAATGTGCCCACTCCAATTTTTTCAGAGTAATAGTGAACTCAGCAGTTTTTCCTGCTACATCCTTACCGTGATAGTCCTCAGGGAAAGCCAGCGGGAAAGTTTTGCTTTCGCCGGATTTCAAACCCAAAGTAGCAGCCTCAAATTCTGGCAACATACGACCTTCGCCTAAGACAAAAGCGAAATCATCCGCTTTGCCGCCAGCAAATTCAACGCCGTCAATCTTGCCGACGAAGTCTAAGGTTGCACGATCACCATCTTGAGCAACTGGCTCACCGCCGTCGCCATGAGCACCTTGCTCACCTTTGGTATGAAAATGAACGCGCTGCTTGCGCAGAATATCGATTGTTTTATCGATCTCAGCATCAGACACTTCCGTTTTAACTTGCTCTACTTCTGCAGCAGACAAATCTCCAACAACAAATTCCGGATAAATTTCGAAGGTTGCATCAAATGTCAAGCTGCCTTCAACAGCACCTTCAGCATTTTTTGGCTCAATCTTTGGATAGCCAGCAACACGTAATTTGTTTTCGTTTGCAGCAACGCTGAAAGCCTGACCTACTTTATCGTTCAGCACTTCGGTTTCCACTTGGTAGCCATACTGGGCAGCGACCATTTTCATAGGCACTTTGCCAGGACGGAAACCCGGTGCTTTTGCTGTACGCGCACGTACCTTCAAACGCTTTTCCACTTCCGACTGCACTTCTGAAATCGGGAAGGAAATAGTGATACGGCGTTCCAATTTATCTAAAGTTTCGACTGCAGTTGCCATGAAAATCGTCCAAATATAAAAAAATTCTGTGGTGCGAGGAGGGGGACTCGAACCCCCACACCATTGCTGGCGTCAGGACCTAAACCTGGTGCGTCTACCAATTTCGCCATCCTCGCGGGATGAGAATACTAACCAAATTAAAAACTGGCACAAAAGCAAAGGGCGACCCGAAATTCAAGTGTCGCCCAGAACTATCGTATGTGGCATTTCAACTCCAGCCGCGTATTCTACTGGATTTTAATCCCATGTGTCTCTTTTTTTCGTATTGATTTGCAATTAATCCTGTGCGGACTTGCTTTAAAAACGGCAAACAAGCCCGCAACATTCATCTGCCTAATTGACTATGCCGTTTTTTTTACTCTGAACCAAGCCGCATATAAAGCCGGCAAAAATAATAACGTCAATGCAGTGGCGATAATCAAACCGCCCATGATCGCTACCGCCATTGGCCCCCAAAATACCGACCTTGAAAGAGGAATCATCGCCAATACAGCCGCCGCTGCGGTCAAGATAATTGGACGGAAGCGCCTTACTGCCGACTCAACGATCGCATCCCAAGCAGGTGCCCCCGCTTGAATATCCTGCTCAATCTGGTCAATCAAAATCACAGAATTGCGGATGATCATGCCGAACAATGCAATCACGCCGAGCTGAGCAACAAAACCAAAAGGTCTTTGCAACAAGAGCAATGCCATTGCTGCACCGGCAACGCCAAGTGGACCAGTAAGGAATACCAGCAGCGAGCGAGAGAAACTATGTAATTGCAACATCAGCAAAGTAAAGATGATAAAAATAACCAGAGGAACGTTGGCAGCGATTGACTCCTGTGCCTTACCGCTATCTGCTGCTGCACCAGCCAGTTCAATCTTATATCCAGGCAAAAGTTCAGAACGAATCTTATCCAGCTTGGGTGAAATCTGACTGGAAACCGTTGGACCTTGAATGCCGTCCACCACATCCGACTGAACAGTGACAGCCCATTCACGCCCTTCCCTCCACACCACACCCGGCTCCCAGACCAGCTTAATACGCGCCAATTGCGACAACGGTACAGACTTGCCGCTTGCCGTCGGGATATTCGCGTCACCTAGTGCATTAATCGTAGAGCGTTCATCAACAGGCTGACGAACAACGATATCGATCAACTTATTATCATCACGGAATTGTCCAACCGTCGTTCCTGTCAATATCGTATTTGCTGCGCGCATGACAGTTTGCGAGGTAACACCTAAAGCACGCAATTTGTCCTGATCCAGGTCGATGCGCACTACCTTCACAGACTCGTTCCAGTTGTCATTGACCCCTATCGCATTTGGATTAGCGCGCATTACGTCTTTTACGCGATCGGCAATTTCACGCACTTTCGCCACTTCCAGACCTGTGACACGGAACTGCACAGGATAAGGAACAGGTGGTCCGTTCGGTAGAATTTTCACCCGTCCGCGCACTTCAGGGAAATCGACTTTAAAAGCATTCACAATTTTCAAACGCAAGGCTTCCCTTGACTTCAGATTGACAGGCAGTACAACGATTTGCGCCACGTTAGTCTGAGGAAAAATCTGATCCAGTGGCAAATAAAAACGTGGACTACCGGTTCCGACATAGCTGGTAACGCTCTCAACACCCTCTTGTTTTTGAATGAAATTTTCAAATTTTTTCGCTTGAGCTTCGGTCGCAGCAAACGCGCTCCCCTCAGGCAGCCATAACTCCACCATCAATTCAGGACGGCTTGAATCAGGGAAGAATTGCTGCTCAATGAATTTAAATCCAAATATCCCCAGTCCAAACACAGCCAAGGTAATCACAATAGTTGTTTTGCGCCACTCAACACACCAGCTCACTAACTTGCGAAAACGCGAATAAAACGGCGTATCAAACAACTCATGGTGGCCATCAGCATTCGCTGCCGGTTTGACTTTCAGCAGCAGATAACCTAAATAAGGCGTAAATAAAACGGCGGCCAGCCAGGAAATAATCAGCGCCAGCGCATTCACCGAAAACATAGAAAAGGTGTACTCACCCGCAGCAGATTTTGCCAGACCGATAGGTAAAAAACCTGCCGCAGTAATCAAAGTCCCTGTCAACATCGGCATCGCTGTTGAGGTGTAGGCAAATGTCGCCGCGTCAAACCGCGAGAAGCCCTCCTCCATTTTACGTACCATCATTTCTACCGCGATAATCGCATCATCAACTAGCAAGCCCAAAGCGATGATCAGGGCCCCCAGCGAAATTTTATGCAGATCGATATCAAAAATACGCATAAACAGGAAAGTCACCGCCAGCACCAGAGGAATCGTCAAACCTACAACCAGACCTGGCCAGATGTCCAGGCGAAACGGCTTGGTGTGAAGGCCCAACGACAAGAAACTCACTGCCAATACGATCACGACAGCTTCAATCAAGGTATTAACGAACTCGCCAACAGACGACGTCACCATTTTAGGCTGATCGGAGACTCGCTCAACCTGTATGCCGACCGGCATTTTGCTCTTGATATCGTTCGTTACCTTTTGCAAATTTTTACCCAGCTCAATGATATTGCCGCCTTTTTCCATTGAGATACCGAGACCGATGACTTCTTTACCATTGAAGCGCATCTTGTCTTGCGGCGGGTTTTTATACTCACGTTTGATCGTTGCAAAATCACCCAAGCGGAATGTCGTTCCATTTGCGCGTAGTTGAAGGTTCTCCAGATCTTTAACGGTCATTAACGCGCCGGAAATCCTGACCTGTAAATTATCACTCGACGTGGTTAATACACCCGTTGCCTCGACCGTGTTCTGCGAATTAATCTGACTGACAATCGCATCAAATGAAACGCCTAATTGCGAGAATTTTTTCTGAGAAAACTCAATATTTATTTTCTCATCCTGAACACCAAATAACTCGACCTTAGATACGGTCGGAATACGTAAAAACTGCTGACGGACAAAGTCAGCATATTCTTTGACCTGTTCATAGGTAAACCCATCACCAGACAAAGCAAAAATAGAACCGTAGGTATCGCCGAATTCATCATTAAAAAACGGTCCGATTACACCTGACGGCAAGGTGCTTTTTATATCCCCAATTTTCTTGCGCACTTGATACCAGGACTGCGCCGTTTCTTTTGGTGGCGTCGATTCGCGCAACTGCAAGATGATTAAAGTCTCCCCCGGCTTAGAGTAACTACGGATCTTGTCGATATACGGCGTTTCCTGAAGCTTTTTCTCCAGCTTATCGGTAACTTGCTCTGCCATTTGCAAGGAAGTTGCACCGGGCCAATTTGCTCTTACCACCATCGCACGAAAAGTAAAGGGCGGATCTTCGTCCTGCCCCAAACGACCATAACTCATGATGCCGCCCAATAATAAGACGACAATCAAATAGCGCGTCAGCGGGATATGCTCTAAGGCCCACCTTGACAGATTAAAACCGCCTGAGGATTCACTCATTTAGCAACTCCTGCTGCAACATCATTAGCGGACGCTGCACTGACTTTTCCAGACGCTTTATCGCCGGCTTTTTCAGCGCTGCCAGATTCCATACCAAGAATACTTACCCGCTGACCTACTTTAAGCAAATTTACACCGGCTGTTACTATGCTTTGGCCTGAGGTTACGCCTTTCGCAATCAGAATATCTTGTCCGGCAGATCCAGCAACGACAACAGGGCTTAGTTTGACAACACCACCGTCCACAATCCATACGGAAGTGGTATTTTTATCATTAAACAACGCTGTCATTGGCAACCTGATCATTGCGTTCGGATTTTTCGCAGCAAATGTGACATACGCAGTCATGCCTAACTTGACGTCTTTCGCGTTTGCAGGCAAAGCCAGCTTAGCTGTAAAAGTGCGGGTCACAGGATCGGCGATTGGAGAGAGCTCGCGTAATTTAGCGCTCAGTACCTCACCCTGGTTCGCCCACAGACGCACACGAATGTCAGAAATTTGCCGGATCGAATTCACTTTATCCTCAGGAATACCGATCACAACATCGGTCTCCCCCGTCTGCGCCACACGCACCACGGATGTTCCCGTCGCGACGACCTGCCCTACTTCGGCATCGATCCCCGTCACCACACCATCGACATCAGATATCAAAGTGGTATACCCAGATTGATTTGTCTGGTTACGGTAAGAAGCGACTGCTTGTTCGTAGCTGGCCTGTGCTGCTTTAAACGTCGTCACTTTGCCATCCAAAACTGCCGCAGCGACAAAATTCTTTTCCCTTAAATCTTCATAACGTTTTAACTCTGCTTTCGCCAGGTCACGGTTACTTTCCGCTGCACTTAGACCCGCCTTTGCCTGGGACTGCGCCAATGCCAGATCTTGCGGATCTAACTGCATCAAAACCTGACCTCGCTTCACTACGCTGCCGACATCCACCTTGCGGGCAACGATTTTTCCGCCAACACGAAATCCCAAGCGAGATTCAATACGAGGACGCACTTCCCCCGAAAACTCTGCTGATTGATCTGCACCATCTGTACTCGCTTTAATAACTCTTACCGGACGGATATCTTCCGTCTTTTCAGCTGGTTTTGAACATCCCGCCAGCAACAACAAAGCGATAACAGGTAAAAGATTTAAGGGCTTTCCGGTAAAAAAGCATCTGCCGGCGGACCTGGCTGACTCATTAAAAACGGTATTTTGCGATGTTGGCACGGGAGTTTTCCTTTACTATGCTGGCTACAAAAGCCAAGGTTATTCGTTGACGCGTAGTACGAATTGCCAGTTACTGTGATTCGATGTATGGAGCGCGCTGTCAATTCAGGCATATCGCTGTGATTGATGACTCGCGAATCAGCCGATAAAGTTCTGTTACTGACTTAACGGTTAGTAATTATAGTGGCGAGTCATTTTTTTGCCAATGACTTTTGAGTCATTAATTTTAAGCCTGTATGGCACTCACTAATTCAAGCGTGAATATGACTGTAGAGCATTACGAAAACTTTCCTGTTGCATCATTTCTGCTCCCTGCACGCTTACGTCCGGCGGTGGAGGCTATTTACGCCTTCGCCAGAACTGCCGATGATATTGCGGACGAAGGAGATGCAACGCCTGAGCAACGCTTAGCAGGATTGTCTCAGTATGAAACTGAGCTGGATAGAATAGTGACAAACCAGCAGCCCGGGCATTCTTTGTTTACACGTTTACAAAAAGTCATTCTGGAATATGCTCTCCCTGTGCCAGCATTCCGGGACTTGCTGTCAGCCTTTAAGCAAGACGTCACGACTACCCGATATAGCAATTACAGAGCCTTACTCGATTATTGCAGCAGATCTGCCAATCCTGTTGGACTACTGATGCTGCACCTCTACGACGCTGCATCAGCAGAGAATAAGCGTGATTCAGATGCGATATGCTCCGCTTTGCAATTAATCAATTTTTGGCAAGACGTCGCAATCGACTGGGACAAGCAACGCGTTTATATCCCTCAGGAAGATTTGATCCGATTCGATATAAGCGAAGAGCAGATCGCCAACCAACACCATAACGCCCAATGGACGGCTCTGATGCAATTCGAGACAAGCAGAGCAAGAGCTTTGCTCATCAGTGGTATGCCTTTGTGCAAGCGGTTACCCGGACGGATAGGATGGGAATTGCGTCTGGTAACTCAGGGCGGGCTAAGAATACTAGAGCAGATAGACGCCGTTCAAGGCAATGTGTTTCACCATCGTCCTCAATTAGAGAAAGCAGATTGGTTCGTCATGCTATGGCGGGCATTTAGGATGTAGCGGCGCTGAGCGGGATAAGTGTTACAAACAAGCGTCCCAAGCAAGCGTCCTGAACAAGTATGTCATTACAGCTTGTTTCAAAATTAATCTTTCAAAGAACATGACTGAATCTGACTATCCCGCTATGATTCGTGATGACGAATTTAACAATGCTCAAACGCAGACAAAACCATCATGAAACGTATTTATCCGCTAGTAGTCATGACTTTGACTATAGTGCTGAGTAGCGGCTGCACCGTATTAGCCGTCGCAGATGCCGCCGTATCAACGACAGTGAAAGTTGGCAGCGCCGTCGTCGGCACGGCTGTTGATGTCACTGCCGCTGGCGTAAGAGCGGTGACCAGTAGCAATAAAGAAAAATAGCATTCGTGTCATATTTTGTCAGACCTCACCTCAGAACACACATCAATCCCATTCTCTTTGCCATAGCAAACCGCCATGCCAACTGAACACCAAATTGCCGAGCATCGCAAAGCGCAACAGGCTGCGAAAGAGGCAATGGTGCATCTTGCCGTCGTGATTGATGCAAACGATACAGAGCAAAGTATCTCCCGCAAAGCACATGAGTTCCTGTGCGAAGCCGGCTATCAGGATACTTGGTACTACCAATGCCCTGCCCTAGTGTTACTTGGATCAAGAAGTTGCGTGTCAATCTCGGGGCGCGACTATCAGGCGAATACGGAAACAGTAGGTACATCCAACCTGATTACAATTGACCTGAGCCCGGCAAGAAGCGAGTATTGGGGCGACTATGCACGCTCTCTGGTGGTCGAGGATGGGAAGGTCATTATGCAACCGAAACAGCTGGAGTTTAAAAATGGACTACATTTTTTACAACAACTACATCGGCAAATGCTGCGTCTGGTCAAACCCAACACCACGTTCGAGCAATTGTTTGAGTGGGCGAATGTCCGTATTCGTGAAAGCGGTTTTGTGAACCTGGATTATCGCGGCAATGTGGGACATAGCATTGCGACCAGCCGCGATCAACGCCAGTTTATTGAAGCGCGCAACAATGCTACGCTGGGGGATGTGCCATTTTTTAGCTTTGAACCATTTGTTCGCCTCAAAGGTGGTCGCTGGGGCTTTAAACATGAAGATATTTTCTTCTTCAATCAAGACGGACAATTACAGAGTCTCTAGCACTTAGCAGGATTTACGCTCCGAGTTGAACATCAGCACACTCTAGAAATTAATAAGTGCGCAAAATTAAAAAGCCGGCATCTTGATAGATGCCGGCTTTTTTATCCATTCAAACCAGATGAACCAGATTGAACGGATGCTTGCTGGATATTTGCTTAGTTATTCACGCAATTAATCGCAATATTGCTTGCCCCTGTAGGATTGCTTAATAACGCAGTACCAGAACCACTCACCACAGTACAAGTCTGACCAGTCGGCTGAGTAGTAACGGTTACTGCATAAGTTTGTCCGTCAACAATCGAATTGGTAAAAGTGTAGGTGCCCGTAGCCGACAGATACAGGAAATCAGTCGCATTATCAGCAATCGTCACAGTTTTGCCCGAACCCAAACCTGTCAATACGACTGAAACCGGTACGCTAGGAATACACTTCACGAGTACGTTGTTAGCTCCCGCTAAATTGCTATTATCGACAGTACCAGTTCCGTTCTGCACTGAACATGTCTGAGCAGCTGGCTGGACACCTACTGTCACTGCATATGTCTGACCACTTGCAATATAGTAGCTAAACGTCGCAGCCGTATTCGTCGTCATAGTTATCGCATCCAGATTAACGTTAGCATTGTTGTACAAAATAAGCGTACCAGTGCTTAAGCCTGACAATGTGGCCGTTACAGGAACCTTAGGAACGCATTTTACTGCGATATTTGTTACAGCTGCATCACTCGACATGTGACCGGAACCATTGGTCACCGTGCAATTCACCTGTGCAGGCTGGCTTCCTACTGTGATGTTGTAGTCAGCATTACTGGCAACTTTAAATGAAAAAGTACCGTCCAAAGTTAAGGACTGTTTGTATGCGGCCGTATCCACCAATACCAAAGTTCCGCCTGATGTAGTCCCGCTACCGAGGCCCGTCACAGTGCCGCCGACCGTGGTGTACACAAAACCGCCACAAGCAGCCACTGCGAGAATCAAGCCTGTAGCAAGGGCGAAAAGGCTCATTTTTTTCATTTTATTCATTCGATGTTCCAAATTGGTCTAGGTCAAACGGGGGAAACTGATTGCGGTTTAAATCGACTGATCACTTTAACTGACTAGTCAACGCAAAATTTCAGCAAGTTCGTAATGGTATATGAGCTTGAGTCAAAAAGTGCATGCCTGATACAAAAAGCTTTATTCCGCTTACAAACTATTACAGGTGATGGCAAACAGGTGATGCGCGCTTTACCAAAAAGCTGGCTTGCCATACCCATTTTATTTACAACAGAGTGAACGGGTACACAATTTTAACAGGCAACATTTGTGGTCTCCGTCACAGTCGGTTAGCATAGCGGCTTTCGTGCAGCAATAAGGTTTCCTGGCCTGTTTTGGCTTGCCATTCTTTATTTGACCGCAATCTAGCCGCTTATTTACGCATCCCTTATCTCGTATCCCCCATCCCATATGTCACCAGACGAATATTGCCAACAAAAAGCAGCGCAAAGCGGCTCTAGTTTTTATTACAGCTTTTTATTTTTACCTCAAGAAAGACGACTGGCAATTACAGCACTTTATGCGTTTTGTCGTGAAGTCGACGATGTTGTTGATGAAAGCACCGACGATACCGTTGCACGCAGCAAGTTAAACTGGTGGAGAGGCGAAATTAAAGCCATGCTGGCGAATAGTCCGACCCACCCCGTGACGAGAGCGCTGCTACCTCACATGACTCGTTTTGCTCTGGATGGTGCCCATTTACAGGCCATCATCGACGGTATGGAGATGGATTTAAACCAGACCCGTTACCTCGATTTTATTGCCCTGCAAAAATACTGCTGGCATGTGGCAGGCGTAGTTGGCATTTTATCTGCGAGTATTTTTGGGATCACCAACCCGCAAACCAAAGAATTTGCTGAGAAATTGGGACTGGCGTTCCAGATGACGAACATCATCCGTGATGTCGGAGAAGATGCCCGCAAAGGACGTATCTATCTGCCGGTCAATGAGCTGCAACAATATAAAGTGACAGCGGCCGATATTCTGAATGCACGCCACAGCCCGGAATTTGCGGCTTTAATGCAGTTTCAGTACGAACGCGCACAGCGCCTGTACGACGAGGCGTTCGCCTTGTTGCCCGCAGAGGACAGAAAAGCTCAGCGCACGGGACTCATCATGGCAGCCATTTATCGTGCCCTGCTGGTAGAGATTCAACGTGATGGCTTCCACGTACTCAATCAGCGGATTTCTTTAACGCCGATCCGCAAACTCTGGCTAGCCTGGAAAACTTATATCCGTGGCTAAAAACAAGTCCGTTGCCGGCAAACGCATTGCCGTCATTGGTGCAGGCTGGGCGGGCTGCGCAGCAGCAGTAGAGCTAAGCCGCGGTCAGGCGCAAGTCACCCTGCTAGAAGCCTCACGCACACTGGGTGGACGGGCTCGCAAAGTCGCGATTCAAGAACATACTCTTGATAACGGCCAGCACATCCTGCTCGGCGCCTACGATGCTACGCTGACAATGATGCGCCAGGTCGGCATTCCCTTGGATCAAGCGTTTCTGCGGCTCCCTTTGCAGATGGTCTATCCATCGCTCGACGAGGGCATGGAATTTATAGCGCCGCAATTACCGGCCCCACTGCATCTGCTGGTCGCCTTGCTGCGGGCCAAAGGCTTAAGCAGGCAGGACAAGATGGCGCTTGCCCGCTTTTCTACAACGGCGCGCTGGATGGGCTGGCAATTACATCAGGATTGCAGTGTCATTGAGCTGCTGGAGCGTTTTGATCAAACGCCAGTGCTATGCCAGTTGATGTGGGTGCCCCTATGTATCGCGGCACTCAACACACCGCCAGAACGCGCATCAGCACAAGTATTCTTACATGTATTAAGAGATAGCCTCGGCGCCGGTCGTGCAGCATCGGACATGCTGATTCCCAAATGGGATTTGTCCGCGCTGTTCCCCGAAAAGGCGCAAAAATTCATCGAAAACGCAGGTGGTATTGTCAGGTCAGGCGTGAATATCAAACGCCTGATAGCAAACGCAGCAAACAGAAATACTACTAACAACACAGTAAAGTGGCGTCTGGGATGCGATAGCGATGAGGTCTTAAGTAACCAGGAATTTGACGCCGTGATTATTGCCACTGGCGCCGAACAGGCTGGCCGTTTGCTCAACACAGTCGCGACTGAACAAAAAATCACGCCACTGCCAGCACTGGGGTACGAGCCGATCACAACGTGCTATCTGCAATACTCACCTGAGCTGCGCTTGTCTCGCCCGTTCTTTGCCTTAAGAGACCGGCCAGAACTGCAACATTGGGGACAGTTTGTCTTTGACCGGGGTCAACTGCACAAGGAACAAGCCGGCTTGCTGGCAGTCGTCGTCAGTGCATCGGATCAGGCGACCGACCTGGGTAATGAGGCTCTGGGTAACGCAATCGCCTTGCAACTAGCGACCATGTTTAAGATGCCCGAACTGGCAAAACCGAGGTGGCAGCAAATTATTTCAGAAAAGCGCGCCACCTTCTCCTGCACGCCCTCCTTGCAACGACCGGACAACCAGATAGGATTAGAAAATTGCTTCATCGCCGGGGATTACACCAAGGGCGATTATCCGGCAACACTGGAAGCCGCCGTACGCAGCGGTATTGCCGCAGCCAGGCTTTGTTGATGCGCTACGAATAGTCGTGTTGAAATCGCATGACCTTCTACACAAATCGGTACGAGCAGACAAGCTCAGCACATGCATCAAAACCCTAATCTCAAAAACCAATCCGCAATATAGATGCGGCTTTCCGGCATATTTCAGGCTGAAGACCGCATGAACATTAGTGGATTCAAATCAGAAGTTTCTAAAAACCTCTAAATTAAAAAGTGACGTCGATAGGACTGACGCAAAAATCAAGACCTCTCACCACAGAAATACGGAGGCACAGAGAAGAGGCAGGAGTAAGCGGTGCTATGAAGTATCGATTCAAGGTTTTTTAGAAATTCGCAATCATGAGCATCTGTTCAGCGATGAGTGCAGAGATTGTAAAAACTCCCGGTCAAAGACAGCTTACTTGTCATCTTTGATATAACTGTCTACATCCCTGATTTTATTCAAAGCCTCATCAATCCTGTCCACGGGAATCAGCGTCAATCCCTCAATCGCTTGTTTCGGTGCGTTGGACTTTGGAATCATCGCAATCGAAAAACCGAGTTTGGCAGCCTCGCGCAGACGCTCTTGACCGCGTGGTGCCGGGCGAATTTCTCCCGCCAATCCCACCTCGCCAAAAACCACCAGACCTCTTGGCAAAGGTTTATTCCGCATTGATGAGTTAATCGCCAGCAAGACGGCGAGATCCGCCGCTGGCTCGGTGATTTTGACGCCACCCACGGCATTAATGAATACATCCTGATCAAAAGCCGCCACACCTGCATGACGGTGCAACACTGCCAGTAACATCGCCAGACGGTTCTGCTCCAGCCCGACAGAGAGCCGCTTGGCATTCGGTGCGTGCGAACTATCGACCAAGGCCTGTATCTCGACCAGCAAGGGTCTGGTGCCTTCTTGTGTCACCATCACGCACGATCCGGCGACCTGAGTATCGTGCTGCGACAAAAACAGGGCCGAAGGATTGGAGACGCCTTTCAAGCCGCGCTCCGTCATGGCAAATACGCCAAGCTCATTGACCGCACCGAATCGATTTTTGATGGCACGCACCAGACGGAAACTCGAATGCGTATCCCCCTCAAAATACAGCACCGTATCAACAATATGCTCAAGCACACGGGGGCCCGCCAGAGCGCCCTCCTTGGTCACATGTCCTACTAATATCATCGTGATGTCCATGGTTTTGGCGACACGCGTCAATTGAGCCGCGCATTCCCGCACTTGTGCGACCGATCCGGGCGCAGAACTCAGTGCATCGGAATACATGGTTTGAATCGAGTCAATCACGACGACCTGTGGCTTGTGATCGGCAAGGGTATTCAGGATTTTTTCCAGCTGAATTTCTGCCTGTAACTGCAGGTCTTTCGCATCAACGGCCAGTCGCTTTGCGCGCAAGGCAATCTGAGAACCGGACTCCTCACCGCTGACATACAAGACTTTTTTGATCTTCGATAAATTCGACAAGGCTTGTAACAGCAAGGTTGATTTGCCGATACCCGGGTCGCCACCGATCAGAACCACGCCGCCAGCCACCAGGCCGCCGCCCAATACCCGGTCAAATTCGTCAATGCCGGTGCCAAAACGCGGCACTTCCTCTGCCTCGATATCAGCGAGGTTCAGAACTGGTGCCGTCTGGGTAATCCCTTGATGTTTGGCAGAAAACCGGTTGCCGCCGACCTCGACGATTGTCTCTACTAAGGTATTCCACTGCTGGCATGACGGGCATTGCCCCGCCCATTTATTGACGATGCCGCCGCATTCAGTGCAGGTGTAATTGGTTTTAGGTTTGGCCATCGTTGAATAAAGAAAACGGGTTTTCTAGAAAATTAGATAAATGAGGACTTATACAAAACTACTGTTATTTTACCCAGTATTCAGCAATTGACTTGGTCTAAATCACGAATATTCTTTAATTTTCATGGTATAAAGCAAGCCGGTGACATTTTGTAACAGGCAAAATAAAGAATGAAACGCGGTTTCTACACAATCATGGCGGCGCAGTTTTTTTCGTCGCTTGCAGACAATGCTTTACTGATTGCTGCGATGTCTTTGCTGATCTCCATGCAGTCACCCGCCTGGATGACGCCTCTCTTAAAACTGTTCTTCGTTTTATCCTACGTATTACTGGCAGCCTTTGTTGGTGCATTTGCAGACTCTTTGCCCAAAGGCAAGGTCATGTTCATCACAAACCTGATCAAGGTTGGTGGCTGCGCCCTGATGTTTTTTCATGTGCATCCCTTGGTTGCCTACGGTGTCGTAGGATTTGGTGCTGCAGCCTATTCACCAGCAAAATATGGCATTCTGACCGAGTTGCTTCCGGCCGAAAAACTGGTGGCAGCAAATGGCTGGATCGAGGGCTTGACAGTGACGTCGATCATCCTTGGTACAGTCTTAGGTGGCCTGCTGGTCAATCCGCATATTTCGGCGGCTCTCCTGAATTTTGACTTTCCCGTTCTAGACTTCGGTATCAATACACCGAATGAGGCCGCCCTGTGCGTCATCATTAGTTTGTATGCGCTGGCAGCTCTGTTCAATCTCCGTATACCTGACACTGGTGCCAAATATGCTCGTCAGCAACATAATCCGGTCAAGCTTGTTGCAGACTTTGCCGGCTGCTTCAGTGTTTTATGGAAAGATAAGCTAGGTCAAATCTCGCTCGCTGTGACCACTCTATTTTGGGGGGCGGGTGCAACCTTACAATTTATCGTGTTGAAATGGGCAGAGAAATCATTGCATATGCAATTGGACAAAGCCGCCGCCTTACAAGGTGTTACCGCAGTCGGAATCGCGCTAGGTGCAGTTGCTGCCGCCCGTTTCGTCCCGTTAAAAAAATCGCTGTCAGTGATGCCCATGGGCGTCGCGATGGGCTTGGTTGTCATTACGATGACGATGGTGACTAACGTCTGGGTTGCCTATCCGCTGCTGATATTGATTGGTGCCCTAGCTGGATTTTTTGTAGTTCCTATGAATGCCTTGCTACAGCACCGCGGCCATGTATTGATGAGTGCAGGACACTCGATCGCCGTACAAAACTTTAACGAAAATCTCTCTGTTCTGACCATGCTGGCCTTGTATGCCCTGATGGTGTCTTTTAATTTGAATATTCACATCGTCATCATTTTGTTTGGCCTGTTTGTATCAGGGACGACATATATGGTGATGCGCAAACATGCGGCGAATCAGCTGGAATTTGATTCGCTGGCATTGATCGGCGAACACAAGCACTAGTAGTCAGCCAAGCTAAATCTGGTACGCATGCATTGCGCCTTTTTCCACATGGCGGCGTAGCTTGTCATTGCCAATAGCGAACGATGCGGCGTACTCCAGTCTTGCCAGAGCTAAAAATTCATCGTTTTCTACTCCATCAATTCAACTTGACTGTGGGCTATCAGGACCTGTTTTGCAAACGCCTTTGTACGGCGTTTGTCAGCCATGTATCTGGCACTACCAGGCCACGATAACTTTCTTGCCAGACCTCTCTGTTTTTTGACATTACAGCCAGCAAAACGGGAGCTTGAAAGTGTATTAGGCGCTGGCTGATATGCTCATGCAGTTCTGCCTTATCCATCACATCGGCGTCGCTGGCCTGAGCCGGCGCCAACCAATCCAGCCTGTCCAATATCAGTCCGGCAGATAATTCTAATTGCATGACTTCGGCAACATTCCACCAATAGCCACGACAATGATTCACTGCTATCTCCGCAGGATACGCCACTGAAGACCATGCATAGTCAGGTCGATAAAATAGCCAGCCCTTGATCAGGGCTTCCGCCTTCAGCACAGGTAAAGGCAACACGGATGCAGCGGCGGGATTCTGGGATAACTGCAACTGCTGAGTAAACACTTTATTTAACTTGGCAGACAAGGTATCAACCAGATTTGGCCCCAGATAGTCATCCAAATGCACGCCGCGGTCGATCTCGCCCACCTCCGCGACATGGATATAAAATTTTGTCGCCAGCTCCCAGTGCAACAAACCATTGATATCGTGCAATAGAAAATCGAACTCACCCAGCGTATGTTTACCGTTTTGTACCTGAACATTTTTCGCGTACAAAATATTCAGATGTTGTAAATAAAACGCCAGGAGATTTTCGGCATAGCGTCCCAAGCGGCGCTGATGGTGACTTTCCAGAGCCTGGTGCAAGGCTTCCGGGTAACGATCCAGCTCTGTGAGCCACGCAATCAAGCTGGGATGATCGCCCGCCTCAATCTCAGCGATCTTATCTCGCCACCGCAGCACCTCTGCCAGCAATGGCGGTGAAGTAATAAGCCAGGCTAAAGCACGTACATGCTTATCATGGAGATGTTGCCATTGACGATGAAACTGGTTTTGATACGTTCTCATACCTCACATCGAGCGCAATGCGAGACAAAGATCTTCCCAGGTTTTGCTTTTTTCGGTTGGTTTGCGCAATAAATATGCGGGATGATAAGTGACAACCAGAGGCAGACTCTGATAACGATGCAACTTACCGCGCAATTGCCCCACAGGCGTCTCCGGGTCCAGATCAAGCAAGGAAACCGCTGCTGTCTTGCCTAAAGCAATGATGACTTCAGGCTGTATCAAGGCGATCTGCCGCTTTAAATAGGGCAGACATGCAGCAACCTCTTCAGGAGATGGCGCCCTATCCTTGCCTTGGGCATCCGTCGGGCGGCATTTCACGATATTGGCGATGTAAGTATTCTCACCACGTTGCATGCCCAATGCGCGCAAAATATTATCCAGCAGATGTCCGGCAGGCCCGACAAAAGGTTTTCCCTGCAAATTCTCCTGATACCCTGGGCCCTCACCGACGAACAACCATTTTGCGCGTTGATCGCCGACACCAAACACCGTATTCGCCCGGCCCTCACAAAGCTGACAGGCACGACATGCTGCCACCGTATTTTCCAAACTTGTCCAGTCCATCTCTGCAACGGCAGTAGATGTAGCTGGCAATATCGATATTGCTTGATCCATATTAGTAGCAGCGGGAGCAAGAGTAGAAGTGCCGCCTAGTACCGAGTCGGTCGTAAGCGTACGCAGCAGGCCGTCACCGACTGGGATAATTGCTGGAACCGGTGTTACAACACGCGGAACTGGAACGATTTCAGCAACATGGGAAATGGTAGCAATTGATGCACTGCTATCGTGCAACTTCCAGACTGGGCCTATCCCCAACTCATCAAGGAAGGCATCATGTTGTTCAGCATTATTCATGGGAGCTCACAATTCTAGGCGCATCACAATCGCATCTTCTCTTGTTTGGTCTTCCGCCGGGTAGTATCCCTTGCGCCGACCAATTTCGTTAAATCCAAATCGCTGATACACGTCAACCGCGCGCCGATTGCTTACACGGACTTCAAGCAAAATTGACTGACATTTTTTTTCCCGGCAAAACGCCAGCATCTGCTCAAGCAAACTTTGGGCATAACCCTGTCTTTGATACACGGCAGCAACGGCCAAATTAAGCAAATGCATTTCATCCATCACGGGCATTAGGACGACATAGCCGATCAAGGTCTGATCAGCGTCGCGCAAGCCCAGAAAATGGTACGCGCTATACAAAGAATCTAAAAAATTACCGCGTGTCCAAGGATGGCTATAGACTTTTTCTTCAATCGCCAGAATAACGTCAACATCCTCGAAACCTAGCCGGGAAAAATACATACCTTCTTGCATCAAACGGCTTCTTTCAATTGCTGACGCTCAGCCGTAGTCAAGGCAATTTTATTCCGCAAGTACAGAGGCTGCGCATGTGATGCGTCCATTGCCAGACCGGCTTTAAAATCATGCATCCCCAATGCAGCGATTTGTCTGGCATGAGGCATGCTTGGGATCTGTTTTATGGACGCATCAAACTGCGTCAATACTACGCCATTACCTAATGCATAAATAATGTCATCAGAAGGCTCAATCGCTTTAATCTCATCAGCTTTCGATAAGACTGGCGCTACAAGTTCCAGCCAACGACCTTCGGCATAACGATATTGCGCCCAATATACCTCACCCATCCGGGCATCCAGAACACAGACTACATTTGTGGTGTCAGCCATCTGCTTAGCGGCTTCCGCCATTGCAAGCAAACTTACAACAGGCAAAATGGGTAGCTCAGCGCCAAACGCCAGTCCCTGCACGATGCCGCAAGCAGTCCGCACTCCCGTAAAAGCGCCAGGTCCACAGCCAAAAGCAATCGCATCGCAGTCCTGCAAGCGAATGCCAGCATCCAATAATAATGACTGAATGGCGGGCAAGATGCCCTGAGAATGTGTTTGCACACCAGATAGCTCACGGCTAAGCAAGGCTTCGCCTGTCAGCAAGGCGACCGAAGCCAGTTCAGTAGAAGTTTCAATTGCAAGTAATATTGTCATGCACGTATTTTACAGGGCGCAGCCACAAACCCAAACCCAGATCTTTGAACATCGCCTGTTGACATTGCTAACAGCGACATCGGGAGTGACACTTCACCCAAAATTTTGAGATGAAAAGCTTTAGGTTAAAATAGAGCATATGAAATTAGTGACCAATACCGAAGATCTGAAGAGCATCAAAAGTCAGTTAGAGAACAAAGCATGGCTAGTCGCCTGCCTGTGTGCTGCATGGTGCGACACCTGCACAAGTTATCGCCAGCATTTTGAGGCGCTGGCGAAGAAGCATCCCGATCTGTGTTTTGCCTGGATAGACATTGAAGATCAGGCGCATCTGGTTGATGAGGTCGAGATTGAAAATTTCCCTACACTCTTAATTCAGCACAAAGACTCAGTACAGTTTTTTGGCACCATGCTACCGGATACCAAACAACTTGACCGCCTGCTTACCTCGGTAATTGATGCCCATCGTGATTCGAATATCTCCACAAGCAAAGCCGCCGCAGGCATGAATCAAGGCACGCCAGAAGGATGGAGCCTGCGCCATCTGTTACTGAATCAGACCATCTGATCACAGCGCCATACCACCTGATTGCGCGAGGTCACCAGACGCGACGTTGCGCCCTTGAATACATGATGCGCATTAAAAATAAACGCAGGAAAGAAAAAAGGGACTAGATTTGCATCTAGTCCCTTGAATCTGGTGCGGCTGGCAGGAATCGAACCCACGACCCCTTGGTTCGTAGCCAAGTACTCTATCCAGCTGAGCTACAGCCGCGAAAAAACGAAATTATAGCATAGCAATCCTGAATTAGGAACACCTTGGCTAATAATGAATGGCGGTTTTATGCTAAATTCCGGACAAATCCTCTTAGGAGGAGACCAAATGAATGACTCAGACGAGGTTAGGCAAAAAATCACGGGACCAGTTAGCCACAGAGAAATTTAACGCCACTGAGACAAACCTTTAGGTAATTTTTATTGGAGTTGGTTTTAAGCCCATTAAAGAACTGACGAACTGGCAAGAAAAGAAAAAAGGGACTAGATTTTCATCTAGTCCCTTGAATCTGGTGCGGCTGGCAGGAATCGAACCCACGACCCCTTGGTTCGTAGCCAAGTACTCTATCCAGCTGAGCTACAGCCGCGAAAGACAAAGATTATAGCATAGCAATTTTCAGTTGATAAGCTCTTTGCTCTTTTTTATTCCTCAAATCTCAACTTGCGAACCGACCTCAATCACTCGGTTAGTTGGAACCTGATAGTAATCCGCTGCATCACGGGCATTACGCGACATCGCAACGAACAACCATTCACGCCACAATGCCATACCGCTGCCAGGGCGAGAAACAATCGTCTGACGCGCAATGAAATAAGAGGTTTCCATCGGTTCGAATTTCAAACCGTAGGTTTCACACAACTCCAACGCCTTCGGAATATCCGGCTCATTTTTAAAACCGTAGTTCACGTCAATCTGAAAACAGTTATGCCCTAAATCTGCCACCCGGATGCGATCAGCGAAAGGTACCCAAGGGATTTCCTTGTTATGCAACGTCAAGAATACGACCCGCTCATGCAAAATTTTGTTATGAGACAGGTTATGCAGCAGCGCATGCGGTACACCGTCCGCTTCACCACGTAAAAATATCGCGGTTCCATCAACCCTGATCGGAGGCGAGACGAACAAAGAAGATAAAAAATCTTCCAGAGGAATTGCATGTTTCTTTAAATTTTCAAACACCAGCTCACGTCCACGCTTCCATGTGACCATGATCGTGAACATGATAATGCCCAACACGACCGGAAACCAGCCACCGTGGAAGAACTTCAACACGTTCGCGGAGAAGAATGCAACGTCAATTGTTAGGAAAAAACCCGTCGCGACAAAACACAGGAAAGGATTATATTTCCAGCCATAGCGAATCACGAAGAATGTCAGCAAAGACGTGACTAACATCGTACCCGTCACGGCAATGCCATAAGCGGATGCCAGATTTGATGAGGAACCAAAGCCGACAACGGCAGCAACCACGACCAACAATTGCAACCAGTTAACCGCAGGAATATAAATCTGGCCGATTTCTTTAGAAGACGTATGAATGATTTTCATGCGTGGCAAAAATCCAAGCGAGATAGCCTGCTTCGTCATGGAGAATGTGCCGGAAATTGTCGCCTGAGACGCAATCACCGTCGCAATCGCCGACAAAGCTACCAGCGGATAAATACTCCATGCACCCAACTGAGAATAAAAAGGATTGGTCACGGCAGCAGGATTATCAATCAGCAATGCGCCCTGCCCCAGGTAATTCAGGCCTAATGCTGGGAAGACAATCAGGAACCACGCCATTCGGATAGGCTTAGGACCGAAATGTCCCATATCCGCATACAAAGCCTCTGCACCGGTAAATGCCAGCACGACCGCGCCAAGAGCAAGAAAGGCAAGGGAACGATTTTCAGTTAAAAAATGAACGGCATGCCATGGATTCAAGGCACCCAAAATCATCGGCATTTTGATGATGTTATAGATACCCATCGCCGCTAATGCAAAAAACCAGATCACCATAATCGGACCGAACCATCGGCCAATACCCGCCGAGCCTTTGTGTTGCACCGAATACAGCGCGATCAACACCACCAGCGTAATCGGGACTACATAGGGAGAGAACGCAGGCGTTGCAACCTCAAGTCCCTCAATCGCCGACAGGACAGAAATCGCCGGGGTGATGACACCGTCTCCATAAAATAAAGCGGCACCAAACAGGCCAAGTACGAATAGGAGGAAATGCCATTTCGAGGACTTGCCGACGGATTCCAGCGCCATTGCAGTCAGCGCCATGATGCCGCCTTCACCCCGGTTATCTGCCCGTAAGATCAGCGTCACGTATTTAACTGCAACGATAATGAACAAGCCCCACAAAATCAGTGAGACGATGCCAAAAATGTTTGCTTCAGTGAGTGGAAGTCCGTGCTCTTTTGAAAATACCTCTTTCATCGTGTAAAGAGGACTGGTGCCGATATCGCCATAGACGATGCCGATAGCAGCTAACGTTAGAGCCGTTAAGCTGCTTTTAGTATGTTGATTAGCCAATTGTGTACCTTGTTATTATTGGTGCATTGCACAATAGGTGATACGGCAGAGAATTTCAAGAAGGAAATTCATGAAATGACGAGTCATATGTATTTGTGCAACAACTATCGACACTCTGCAAAGTTTTGATTGTTGTGTCAATAAGAACAAGCTCACGAATTCACTATTACATGTCTATATCGGACTCCTTTGTCTAAGAACCAACATTTTTTGATATCAGCCCGCCACTCACATGGATAGCGGGCCAGGAACTACACTTTTTTTACAACAGATCGCCGGGCAATTCTAAAATTTTCAGCGGCGTTTTATTGATCGTTTGATATCGTTTAAAAATTTTTGCTTACAGAAGCTACTAACGCTGTTTTACCCAAAAACTTACCATTCACGGGCGAAGCATAAGCGAGTTTATCTGCATTTGTACCTATTACAGCAACTGCCCAGTTGATAGACCACAGTTCTTTGGTGACACCGACTTTCCAGTCGGTATAGGTTGCGGCAGAATTATTTTTCACATTCTGGCGACCGGCATGCAGATTCAGTACCAGTCCTGTATCGAGATCCAGATTGACGCCGAGATCTAGGTATCCGCTATTTTTACTCTCGGCAAAACCAAATAAATTGGTCACGGCATGTGAGTATTTTGCATACGCGGGACCATAGCTTAGCTGTCCATAGATTTCCGCTGTGTTAGCGTTCACTGCCAAGCCGTTGGATGGATAAACATAGGTCAATACGCCGACGTCGTAGCAAATATCCTTAACGATCTCGCCACGTTTACCGGCATATAGATCGATCTCAAGATCGCCGCGACCTCCTGCATCTTTTGTCCATTTGATGGTTGATGCCCACGTTCCTGCATAGAATCCACTAGGATTGTTCGTATAATCAGCACCGCCCTGTAAGGCAGGCTGCAAGCGGGTCTGCGAGATTCCGCGATAGCGATAATCGGATGTTACTGCGACATTAAAACTCAACTCGTTGTCTGGCTTCACTTCTTCTGCGCATACCGCTGTTCCACAAAGTAAGCTGGAGAGCACACTCATCAAGATTATTTTTTTCATTGGATTTCCACATTCATATAAAAACTACTGATTTAAAAAAACTGCTGATACGGTGTTCTGGCTAATCGATCGAGGACTTCCCGAAAAACCATGCAACAACACACAGCAACCTACAACGACGCTCAATAACAGTACGGCATGCCATTTCACAAAAAAACAGGCGTACAAAAGCCTGACTCTCAGCCTGGCAAAGCTGAAAGTGATTAATGACTACTTAAGTAGATGAAGGACTTTGCGGATTATTGGATCAGCGCTGTTCGCTGGTTGAACGAGTGTTCCGCACTCACTAAATACTCACGACCAATCACAGCGAAGCTCACCGAAAAGCTGACGTGAGCACGCTTCACATCGGTAGCAACAATCGATAACCTACTGCAGTCTCGGTTAGCAGATAGCGAGGCTGCGTCGGATCATCTTCGAGTTTCTGTCGTAAATGTCCCATATAGATTCGTAAATAATGGCCGTCTTCGGCATGGGATGGTCCCCAGACTTCTCTCAATAATTGCAAGTTAGTGACGACACGTCCCGCATTGTTGACTAGCACGCTGAGCAGACGAAATTCCGTTTTCGTCAGATGCACCATATCGCCACCTTTGGTGACCAGGCGTGCCTGCTGATCAACGCGGATATCGCCGAACTGGACTATCCCGTCGGTGGCGGTACCTGGTTGGCGCTGGCGGCGCAAGGTAGCGCGCACCCGCGCCAATAATTCGCCGACGCCAAAAGGCTTGCTTAAAAAATCGTCGGCACCCGCATCCAGCGCCTTGATTTTATCGGTCTCGTTAACCCGTGCCGACAAAACGATAATGGGAACGCTAGACCAATGACGCAGATCTTTGATGAATTCGACACCATCACCGTCCGGCAAACCGAGATCGAGAATAATCAAATCTGGCTGGCGCGTACCGGCGTCAATCAAGCCACGTTGAAACCCTCCGGCCTCTTCAACTTGCCAGCCCTCCTCTTCCAGCGCACTACGCACAAAACGACGAATTTGCGGCTCGTCCTCAACCAATAGAGCAGTAGGTTTTGATTCAGTTTTCATCACTTGGTTTTAATCAATCAGCATTCGTTAAATAGCGGCAGGTATTGCTTATGGCTGGCTGTTTACATCGGAACAGGCACGGCGCGCTCAAACGTCACTCGCATCAAAATCTGGTAACGACGGCGGTGAGCCTAGTGGCAAGGTAAAGCAGATACAGGCCCCACCAAGTTGCGAACTCGCTGGTGCGATACGACCGCCATGCGCCTCAACAATCGCACGGCAAATCGCCAGTCCTAAACCAACACCCGGCGTCGCAGACTCGCGCTCCCCGCGAGTAAATTTTTCAAAAATAAGCTCTTCACGTCCCGCAGGCAATCCAGGACCGTTATCATCGACCATGATCTTGATCATCGAATGGCTGTCATCGATCTCGGCACGGATAACAATCACAGCATGAGCGGTCGAGTATTTCGCTGCATTCTCCAGCAAATTACATAGCACCCGCTCAATCAGCACTGCATCAAAATGCAGTAAAGGCAGATCTGCCGGCAAGGCCGTCTGTACTCGCGCTTGTACCAGAGCCGCCGTGCTGGCGCGTAGGGCACTGCCCACGACTTCTTCCAGCGGCTGCCATTGCAGATTCAACTTCACTTCGCCACTTTGGATACGCGCCATATCCAGCAGATTCGCCACCAGAGCGCTCATGCGCAAAGATTCGGTATGCAGATTCTGCGCCATCCGTTGCTGCAGATCGGTCAGCGCCGGTTTGGACATGGTCAGAGATTCGGAGATGCCAACCAGCGAGGTCAATGGCGTTCTTAAATCATGCGATAAAGCGGCCAGTAATGAATTGCGCAGGCGTTCTGATTCCATATGGATCAATGCCTCTTGCGCGACCTCGATGTAATGCACGCGTTCCAGCGCAATCGCAGCAAGTGCGGCAAACGTATCGAGCTGCTGGCGCTGTTCTGGTATTAAGATCCAGCGACGGTTATCCGGTTGTATCGCCAACAAGCCACGGGTGCGCATCGGCGCCACCAAAGGCAAATAAAAGAAATTACTTGCCGGTAGCGTGTCGGTGCCGATGCCGGCTGCCTCGACTTTGTCAAACGCCCATTGCGCAATTCCCAGATCCAGCCCCTCAGCAATTGCGGCGGGCGCTTGTAATTTGCCATTAGCGTCGGGTAATAGCAAAATCGCTCTGGCGCGAAAAGCTCGTTGAATAATGGCTTGCGTACTCTCGGAAATCTGCTCATCTTGCAATACGCCGGACAAATCCCGTGCAAACTCATACAGAGCTCGCGCCCGCGACTCGCGGTGCGAGGCAACTCTGGCCTGATAACGCAAACCCGCGGTCAGGTGTCCGGTCAGCAAACCTACTGCCAGCATCACAGCAAACGTCACCAGATATTGAAAATCACTGACCGCAAAAGTAAACCGCGGTGGTACAAAGAAAAAATCAAACACTGCCACACCCACCACCGTCGCCAGTACCGAGGGGCCACGTCCCAGGCGAAATGCGACCAGCACCACCACCAGCATAAACAGCATCGCAATATTCACAAGATGCAAAAAATTCAGCAAGGGCGTACAAGCGATTGCGGCTGCGACGATCGCCAGCAGGGCATACATATAGCGCAGATGTCTGGCAAGCCAGCGAACTGGATTGACCGACATTGTTGCGTCAGTCCATGCAGTCGTCGATGGAGCGTTATCAAAAAATTCTGCTCTATGACGAGTTACTGCGTCATCTGACTGATTGCGCTGATTCCGGGAATCCTGCCGGTCACAAACAGGATCAACAGGATCTGTCGCCGCCCGTCCGATCTCGATCAGATCCAGATCCGGTGCCAGTGCGGCCATTTTTTTATGTAATGAGACCGACGCCCAAGAGTAGCGATGACGTCCCAGGACGATCTTGGAAAAATTATGGCTATGCGCATAGTCCACGACTTCATTCGCGACATCCTGACCGCTAAGCACCGCCGTTTTGGCGCCGAGGTCTTGCGCCAGTTTCAGGCTTTTTAAAATTCGTTCGCGCTGACTGGCAGATAGCCGCTGCAATTGCGGCGTCTCGACATAAACGGCATGCCATTCCGCACTAAGCTGACTCGCCAGACGTGCTGCACTGCGTATCAGATGATCCGCACCGGGTCCGCTGCCGACACAGGCCAGCAGCGCGGCATCGGTCTTCCACACCTTGCCTATCGATTTCTCAATCCGGTACGCCTGCACGTCTTCTTCGACACGGTCCGCAGTGCGGCGTAATGCCAATTCACGCAGCGCAATCAGATTCCCTTTACGGAAAAAATTCTTTGCTGCCCGTTCAGCTTGCTGTCCGTGATAAACCCGCCCTGTTTGCAGGCGTGCCAATAACTCATCGGCAGGTACATCGACCAGTACTACCTCGTCGGCGTCATCAAACACCGTGTCCGGCACCGTCTCTGACACGCGGATACCAGTGATGCCGCCAACGACGTCATTAAGACTATCCAGATGCTGCACGTTGACGGTGGTGTAGACATCAATCCCTGCGTCGAGCAATTCCTCGACATCTTGCCAGCGCTTGGGATGGCGAGAACCCGGCGTATTTGAATGCGCCAGTTCATCGATCAAAATCAGGGGTGGATTACGCGCTAAAGCACTATCGATATCAAATTCGCTCAGCGTCTTGTCGCGGTAGGCAACCGCCTTCGGGGGCAACAGTGGCAACCCATCGAGTAAGGCCAAGGTTTCACGACGTCCATGGGTTTCCACCACACCGATCAATACCTCCTGCCCTTCGGCTTGCAGTTTATGTGCAGCACTCAGCATGGCGTAGGTCTTACCTACACCAGCAGAAGCGCCGAAATAAATCCGCAATTTGCCACGTGAGGCACGACGTTCCTGCGCCTGCACATGCGCAAGCAAGACATCGGGATCAGGACGTTGATCGTTCAGATTGGGCATTTTTCTAAAAAACTAGTTGTAGGTGAACGATTTAGCTATGGGGTAAAAACAAAACCTGCTCATTGCTCACCAGATCAGACAAATTCAGTAATTAAGGGGAGTATGCATAAAAACACTGCCTTATCCGCACTATTTATATAGGTGATATAAAAATACATATAGGAGTATCTCTATATCACCTAAATTCCGGCTTCCAGGACACAACCTCAGCAAGATGATCTTTTCTGGCGTGATGAAAGTGACCTGAGATTGCTATCGGCTACTTCACCTCATCTAAAGCCAGGTTCAAGGCTAATACGTTGACCCGTGGTTCGCCAAATACACCCATCACCGGACGTTGTGAGAATTGTTCGATCAACGCCATGACTTGTTCGTTTGTCATTTTACGCTCGCGGGCAATTCTAGTCGCTTGATATTGTGCCGCGGCGATACTGATTTCTGGATCAAGACCACTGGCTGATGCGGTCACTAAATCGACTGGAATCTTTTGTTTATTCTCTGGATCAGCCGCTTGCAAAGTTGCAATGCGTCCTTTAACCGCATCCATCTGTGCTGGATTAAATGGGCCCAGATTAGAACCGCTCGATGCGGTTGGATTGTTCGGCATCGGCGATGTCGCAGAAGGACGGCTCCAGAAATATTTGTTCGAGCTGAATGCTTGACCGATCAGGCTAGAGCCGATCAGCTTACCGTCACGCTCAACCAGACTGCCTTCAGCTTGTTTGTTAAACGCCACTTTGCCGATGCCGGTAATTGCATAGGGATACGCGACACCAACGATCAGACTGAAGCCAACAAACAACACCACGGCAGGACGAATTTGGGAAAATAGAGAATTCATTTTCAATCCTTCATTACACTAAATTAAACAGAGCAAGAATCATATCGATCAACTTGATGCCTGCGAACGGCAACACAATACCGCCCAGACCGTAGATCAACAGATTACGACGTAACAGGCGCGCTGCACCAATCGCACGGTACTTCACACCTTTGAGCGCCAGAGGGATCAGGAACACAATGATCAGCGCATTAAAAATCACGGCAGACATGATCGCCGAAGCCGGGCTAGACAGATGCATTATGTCCAGGTCTTTCAACTGCGGATAGGTCGCGACAAAAGCGGCAGGAATGATCGCAAAATATTTCGCTACGTCGTTCGCAATCGAGAAGGTGGTTAAAGAACCGCGTGTCATCAGCATTTGTTTACCGATTTCTACGATCTCTAACAACTTGGTCGGATTAGAATCCAGATCCACCATGTTGCCCGCTTCTTTCGCTGCTTGGGTACCGGAGTTCATCGCAACTGCAACGTCTGCTTGTGCCAACGCTGGCGCATCATTGGTACCGTCACCCGTCATTGCAACCAGACGGCCTTCGGACTGATAGCTGCGGATCAATTTCAACTTATCTTCTGGCGTTGCTTCTGCCAAAAAGTCATCCACACCTGCTTCGGCAGCGATCGCAGCTGCAGTCAGCTTATTGTCACCGGTGATCATGATAGTTTTGATACCCATGCGGCGCAGCTCAGCAAAACGCTCCTTGATGCCACCTTTGACGATATCTTTTAACTCAATCGCACCCATGACTTTGCCATCGTCCACTACCACCAGTGGTGTACTACCGCGACGAGAAATATCGTCCACTGTTTTGCTAACTTCAGCTGGGAAAGGACCGCCTAAGCTCTCAACAAACTTCTTCACTGAATCAGCCGCACCTTTACGGATGACACGAGTACCGATATCGACACCACTCATACGAGTTTGCGCAGTGAATTCGATAAATTGCGCATTCAGGCTCGCCATTTCACGTTCGCGCAAATTACATTTTTGCTTCGCTAACACCACGATACTGCGACCTTCTGGTGTTTCGTCCGCTAATGATGCGAGTTGTGCTGCATCACCCAATTGAGCAAGAATTACGCCTGGCGCAGGGAAAAACTCAGATGCTTGACGATTACCTAAAGTGATCGTACCTGTCTTATCCAACATCAAGACATCGACGTCACCAGCTGCTTCAACTGCACGGCCTGATGTCGCGATAACGTTGGCTTGCATCATGCGGCTCATGCCAGCAACACCGATAGCAGATAACAAACCACCGATCGTGGTCGGGATCAGACACACTAACAAAGCGATCAGGACGGTAATAGAGATAGGGCTAGATGCAATACCTGCCAATTTCGCCGCTTCTACGCTATATAAAGAGTATGGCAACAGAGTGACCGTCACGAGCAAGAAAATAATCGTCAGTGCTACCAACAAAATCGTCAATGCGATTTCATTTGGTGTTTTTTGGCGTTTTGCGCCTTCTACCATGGCGATCATACGATCAATAAACGCTTCGCCAGGATTCGACGTAACACGCATCACCAACCAGTCCGACAACACGCGAGTACCACCGGTGACAGCAGAGAAATCGCCACCAGATTCACGGATCACCGGTGCAGATTCACCTGTAATCGCGCTTTCGTCCACGGTCGCTACGCCTTCGATGACTTCACCGTCGATAGGAATCACATCACCGGTTTCTACCAGCAAGACATCGCCTTTACGCAAGTCGCTGGCATTGGCTGGCAACCAGCTTGTGCCGTGTTTTGGCACTGCCAGTTTCTTGGCAATCACAGTTTGCTTTAAAGCGCGTAAGGAGGCTGCTTGTGCCTTGCTGCGTCCCTCTGCCAATGCTTCAGCAAAGTTTGCGAACAAAACCGTAAACCACAACCAAACTGATACCGCCAAAATGAAGCCGGCACTGGCCTCACCCTTACCAAATAAGGCTTGCAGCCATAACAGCGTAGTCAAGATACTGCCGACATACACCACAAACATCACTGGGCTGCGCAATTGCGTCGCTGGGTTCAGCTTTTTAAAGGCGTCGACAACTGCTGGCCACATCAGTGTGCTATCCATCATGCTGAGTGATTTTGCGCTACGCAGTTTGTCTGCGGAGGCATCGCCTTCCTCAGCAATGGTTTTATTTGTATTTTGAGAATTAACGCTAGACATGAGTTTTTTCCTTAGTGAACTTAATGAGCCGCGAACAGTTGCAGATGTTCGACGACCGGTCCAAGCGCTAATGCTGGAACATAATTCAAGACGCTAATCAACACCACCGTACCAACCAGCAACGAGATAAACATCCAGCCATGGGTCGGCATGGTCCCTGCGTTCACTTCCAAACGTTTTTTAGATGCCAGAGAACCAGCGATCGCCAAGATAGGCACGATCATCGCAAAGCGACCAAACCACATCGCAATCGCCAACATGATGTTGTAGAACGGCGTGTTGGCAGACAAACCAGCAAACGCACTGCCGTTATTATTTGCGGCGGAGGTAAAGGCATACAACATCTCGGAAAAACCATGCGCACCAGGATTAGCAATACCTGCTTTGCCTGCATCGGCCATCACGGCAATTGCCGTACCGACCAGAACCAATGCTGGCGTCACCAAGATCACAATCGCTGTCATTTTCATTTCATAAGACTGGATTTTTTTGCCCAGATATTCTGGTGTGCGTCCAATCATCAAACCAGCGATAAACACTGCCAGGATTGCGAAAATCAACATACCGTACAAACCAGAACCAACACCGCCAAAGACCACTTCACCAAACTGCATCAGGACGATAGGTACTAGACCACCGAGTGGCATTAAAGAATCATGCATCGCATTTACAGCACCGCAAGATGCAGCGGTCGTAATCGCAGCGAACAAGGCAGAGGCACTGATACCAAAGCGGGTTTCTTTACCTTCCATATTGCCACCGGATTGCAGCACACTCGTCACCTGATCAACATTCAAGGCTTGCATTAGCGGATGGATTTGCTGCTCTGCCATCAAGACACCGATCGTCATCACGACAAACAAAATTGTCATGGCGCCCAGTACCGCCCAACCTTGACGAATATCACCAACCATGCGACCAAACGCAAAGCACAATGCCGCTGGAATCAAGAAAATACTCAACATCTGTGCAAAGTTCGTCAGATAGTTTGGATTCTCATAAGGATGGGCTGAGTTGGCATTGAAGAAGCCGCCACCATTCGTGCCGATCATTTTGATTGATTCTTGCGACGCTACTGGACCCATCGCAATCGTTTGGGTTTTAGTCGTCAAGGTTTCCATTAATGGCGCGCCTTGTGCATCTTGGGTGTCTTTTACAGGCTGACCATCAGCACCAAGTTTAGGCTGGCTGTAAGTGACTGGATCAAGCAAAGTCGCCTCTTTGTAACCGTCAAAGTTTTGGATCACGCCCTGCCCCATCAGGAACACAGCAAAGATCACAGACAATGGCAATAACAAGTACAAAGTCGTGCGAGTGATATCGATCCAGAAGTTACCGATCGCTTTAACTGAATGATGTGAAAAACCACGAATCAACGCAAATACAACCGCAATACCGGTCGCTGCGGAGAAGAAGTTTTGTCCAACCAAAACCAGCATCTGAGTCAGATAGCTCATGGTGGATTCGCCTGAATAACCTTGCCAGTTGGTGTTACTGACAAAGCTCACCGCTGTATTAAATGCGAAATCAGGACTGATATTGGCAAAACCTTGTGGATTCAACGGCAACCATTGCTGCACACGTTGGAGCAAGTACACCGCCAGCGCGCCCAGTGTATTGAATACCAGCAGAGCAAACGCATAGGTTTTCCAACCCATGCCCTGCTCTGGATTCACACCAGCAACACGATACAAGACTTTTTCTAAGCCAGATAACCAGCCAAAACCTGGGACACGACCACTACCTGAGAGCTTGGCAATGAAGATCCCTAACGGATACGACAACACCAACAATATTGCTAAAAATGTCAGCAATAAGACAATCGCCTGAGTCGTCATCACAGCTCCTCTGCTTTCAATAATGCGATCACCAGATACACCAGCAAGGCAGCAGCTACGACTGCGCCAAAAATAGTGAACATATTCATTTCGTTTCTCCCAACACATGACAAACATGCGCAAACGCCAATACCAGCAAGAAGAATCCGATAATTCCTCCAACAAAAAACAGATCCATGAAATCCGCCATCACAACCCTCAGAAAGTTTGTTTTAACGAGAGAGAGGATAGCCAGAAGGGTCTAAAGATTTTGTAAAGACTGATGGACGCGGTGTAAACAAGATGTAAAAAAAGAGTGGGAACGAGTATCCCCAATACGATGAAAATGAGATGCAAATGGCAGCCAGAGAAGTGGCGGCACTGATGGTCTAAGCTTATGCGACCTCAGACTATGGGAAGTGGTGAATGTAGCGCAGTGAATTTAATGCAGAAAACGTGAATCAGTAAATATAAAGTATTAGTAATAAATCAGACTTAGTATTCAGGATGGTAATCCCCCCTGCAAACAAGCGTTGAAATGAGTAGAATTTTCTAAATATGATTTTTGAAAGTTCTGCATGAAGCCTTCCCGTTACACCGACAGTCAGATCATCGCCATCCTCAAGCAGGCCGAG